>JAVXWK010001058.1:0-4781 GCA_032230575.1 Pseudonocardiales bacterium
CAGGACCGGTCTGTGCCGCTGTGGCTGGGCTCGGTGAAGTCGAACCTCGGGCACACGCAGGCCGCCGCGGGTGTCGCGGGCGTGATCAAGATGGTGATGGCGTTGCGGCACGGTGTTCTGCCGCGCACGCTGCACGTGACCTCGCCGTCTTCACACGTCGAATGGGGGGCGGGCCGGGTCGAGCTGTTGACGTCGAATCAGCCTTGGCCCTCGGTGTCGCGGGAACGGCGTGCGGCGGTGTCCGGGTTCGGTGTCTCGGGCACGAACGCCCACGTGATCCTGGAGGAATTGTCAGACCTGCCTGAGATGATTGGAATGGGGGGTGGCTCCCCCCAGGGGGCCGGCCAATCGGGATCGATTCCGTGGGTGGTGTCGGCGAAGTCCGCGACGGCGTTGGAAGCGCAGATCGGGCGGATCCGGGCCGTCGAGGCTCCGGCTCTCGACGTCGCCGCATCGCTGGTGTCGACGCGGGCACAGTTGGAGCACCGTGCGGTGCTCCTCGACGGTGTCGAGATCGCGCGCGGGGTGGCGTCGGAGCGGCCACTGGCGGTGCTGTTCTCCGGGCAGGGTTCGCAGCGGCTCGGCATGGGACGGGAGCTGTACGAGCGGTTCCCGGTGTTCGCGTCGGCGTTCGACGCGGTGCTGGAGCACCTGGACGTCGCGTTGCGGGACGTGATGTGGGGCCACGACGTCGACGCGCTGAACGCGACCCGGTACGCGCAGCCGGCGTTGTTCGCGATCGAGGTGGCGCTGTTCCGCCTGGCTTCTTCGTTCGGTGTGCGGCCGGACTTCGTGGGCGGCCACTCGATCGGTGAGATCGTCGCCGCGCACGTGGCCGGGGTCTTCTCCTTGGAGGACGCGTGCCGGGTGGTGGACGCGCGCTCACGGCTGATGCAGGCGCTGCCGCCGGGTGGCGCGATGGTGGCGTTGCAGGCCACCGAGGAGGAAGTGCTGCCGCATTTGAGTGCGGATGTGTCGGTGGCAGCGGTGAACGGGCCGCGGTCGGTGGTGATCGCGGGAACCGAGCCCGCCGTCTCGGCGGTCGTGGATCGGTTCACGGACCGCAAGACTAAGCGTCTCACGGTGAGCCATGCGTTTCACTCGCCATTGATGAACCCGATGCTGGACGACTTCCGCGCGGTCGTCGAGGGCCTGTCGTTCTCCGAGCCGCAGATCCCGGTCGTGTCGAACGTGACCGGGCAGCTCGCCGTGCGCGAGCAGCTGACGTCGCCGGAGTACTGGGTGCGGCACGTGCGCGAGGCCGTCCGGTTCTCCGACGGTGTGCGGGCGTCGGGGCGTCAGGGTGTGTCGGCGTTCCTGGAGCTCGGACCTGATGGCGTTTTGTCGGCGCTGGTGGCGGAGATGACCGAGACCGGCGCTGTTCCGCTGGACACCGCTGTCGTGCCGGTGCTGCGTCGCGAACGGCCGGAGGAGGCCTCCTTCGTGTCGGGGCTGGCGCGCCTGCATGTCGCGGGTGTTTCCGTCTCCTGGAATCGGCTGTTCGAGGGCACCGGTGCGGTGCGCGTCGACCTGCCGACGTATGCGTTCCAGCGGTCGCGGTTCTGGCCGGAGCCCGAGGTCGCGGTCGGCAGGGCGGATCCGCTCGACGCGGCGTTCTGGCAGCTGGTGGAGAACGACGAGCTGGCTTCCGTGCTGGATCTCGACCCCGAGGTGGCCGCGGCCGTCGTGCCCGCGTTGTCGTCGTGGCGGACTCGGCAGCGATCGCAGTCCATTGTGGATTCATGGCGGTTCCGCGAGTCGTGGAACCGGCTGTCACTCTCTGGTGCGTTCACTGGATCCTGGCTGGTCGTCGTGCCTCCGGGGGAACAGGACACCTGGACTCGTGACGTCGTGGAGATCCTCGGCGGGGTCGCGGTGCCGCTCGACAAGGTCGCCTCGCTGTCCGGTCGCGAGTTCACGGGTGTCGTGTCGCTGCTCGGCGTTGCGGACGACTCGGGTGACGTGCCCTATCCGTTGACCGGGACTCTTGACCTGTTGCGCGCTCTGGAGGGCGTCGAGGCTCCGTTGTGGACGGTGACGCGAGGTGCCGTGTCGACAGGCCACGGCGACATCGTGACGTCGCCGGTGCAGGCCGCGTTGTGGGGCATGGGCCGGGTAGCGGCTCTGGAGCTGCCGCGCCGGTGGGGCGGGTTGATCGACCTGCCGGGCAGCGTGGACGTCCAGATCGCGCAGGGCCTGCAGGCGGCGTTGACGAACTCGCTGGGCGAGGACCAGATCGCGGTGCGCGGCAACGGTGTGTTCGCGCGTCGTCTGGTGCCCGCGCCGCGTGGTGAACATGGCGAGGACTGGGTGCCGTCGGGCACTGTGCTGATCACCGGTGGCACTGGTGCCTTGGGTGGTTTCGTGGCCCGATCTGTTGCCGCTCGGGGTGCTTCGCACATCGTGCTGACCTCGCGCCGGGGGCCGCTGACTCCTGGTGTCGAACATCTGGTGGCGCAGCTGGAAGGGTTCGGCGCGGAGGTGTCGGTCGAGGCCTGCGACGTCGCCGATCGGGCTGCTCTCTCCGAACTTCTGAGCCGTTTCCCTGATCTGACGGCTGTCGTGCACTGCGCTGGAATCGACTCCGGCGACGCGCCGTTGGCTTCGTTGTCCGCTGATCAACTCGGGGAGTTGTTGCGCGCCAAGATGGTGTCCGCGCGGAACCTGCACGAGCTGACCGGGAACCTCGACGCGTTCGTGCTGTTCTCGTCGGGTGCGGCCGCGTGGGGCAGTGGAGGCCAGCCCGCGTACTCGACCGCGAACGCCTACCTGGACGGCTTGGCGCAGTTCCGCCGCGGCCAGGGCCAGGTGGCGACATCCGTGCAGTGGGGTGCGTGGGCCGAGGCCGGCATGGCGACCGATCCCGAGGCCTACGACCAGTTGCGACGTCACGGCGTGCTGCCGATGGACCCGGAGCTGGCCTTGACCGCGTTGGTGCAGGCGGTGTCGGACGGCGAGACGGTGCTGACCGTCACCAACACCGACTGGGCTCGCTTCGCACCGGGCTTCACCGCGTCCCGTCCGTCGCCGCTGTTCTCGTCGATCCCCGAGGTGGTCGCCGCGCTGTCGTCGGACGCGGAGGTCGCGGGCGCCGAGGTGGCGCTGCAGGAGAAGCTCGCCGGACTGTCCGAAGCGGACCGTTCGCGCGTGCTGCTGGACCTCGTGCGTTCGGAGGCAGCGGCGGTGCTGGGCCACTCCGGTGTCGAGTCGATCCACGCGGAGAAGGCGTTCCGCGACCAGGGTTTCGACTCGCTGACCGCCGTGGAGATGCGCGATCGGTTGAAAGCCGCTACGGGCCTGCCGGTGCCGTCGGCACTGGTCTTCGACTACCCGACACCGCGCCTGGTCGCCGAGCACCTGCTGTCCGGTCTTTCGTCTTCCGTGGATGGTTCTGTCTTCGCCGAACTGACCCGGTTCGAGGCCGCGCTGGCTTGCGCGGGCGACTCGGATCACGACGCCATCCGCGAGCGCCTGGAGAAGGTTCTGGGCCTGTTGAGGAAACCTGTGTCCACTTCGGACGAGGACATCCGGAACGTCTCCGTCGAGGACCTCCTGAACATCATCGACGACGAGTTGCTCGACCTCTCGTAGTAGCAGTGTTTGCCCGCACGAAATGAGGACGGACCAGTGCAGGAAGAGCAGCAGGACAAGGTTGCCGACTACCTGAGGCGAGTCACGGTCGAGTTGCGCCGGACTCGTGAACGCGTCCTCGAGCTGGAGCAGAAGCACAGCGAGCCCATCGCGATCGTGGGCATGTCGTGCCGCTTCCCCGGTGGTGTGGTCACTCCCGAGCAGCTGTGGGAAGCCGTTGTCTCCGAACGGGATCTGGTCACGCCGTTCCCCGCTGACCGCGGCTGGGACCTGTCGTCGTTGCGCAGCACCTCTTTGGCGCAGGAAGGTGGGTTCCTGGCCGACCTGGCCTCGTTCGACGCGGACTTCTTCGGCATCTCACCGCGCGAGGCGCTGGGCATGGACCCGCAGCAGCGCATGATGCTGGAACTGACCTGGGAGGCTCTGGAGCGCGCGGGCCTGGACCCTGCTTCGCTGCGGGGTTCCGCCACCGGCGTTTTCGTGGGCACGAACGGCCAGGACTACGCGGACCTGGTGTCTGTGGACGGCGACGGGCACGCCTCCACCGGCCTCATCGCGTCAGTTTTGTCTGGCCGCTTGTCCTACACGTTCGGCTTCGAGGGCCCCGCGGTCTCCGTTGACACGGCGTGCTCTTCGTCGTCGGTCGCGATGCACCTGGCCATGCAAGCTCTGCGTGGTGGTGAGTGCTCGCTGGCTCTTGCCGGTGGCGTGACGATCATGGCCACGCCGAACTCCTTCGTGGAGTTCACCCTGCAGCGGGGGTTGGCTTCTGACGGCCGCTGCAAGGCCTTCTCGGACTCGGCCGACGGGGTGGGCTGGTCCGAGGGCGCGGGCATACTGGTGCTGGAGCGGTTGTCCGACGCTGTGGCCAATGGCCATCACGTTCTCGGCCTGCTGCGCGGTTCCGCCGTCAACCAGGACGGTGCCTCGAACGGCCTGACCGCCCCGAACGGCCCGTCCCAGCAACGCGTGATCCGCGCTGCTTTGGCCTCCGCGGGCTTGTCTCCTGCTGACGTCGACGCGGTGGAAGCGCACGGCACCGGCACTCGTCTGGGCGATCCGATCGAGGCAGCCGCTTTGATCGCCACCTACGGCCAGGACCGCTCTGTTCCGCTCTACATCGGCTCCATCAAGTCGAACATCGGCCACACTCAGGCGGCGGCGGGCGTCGCCTCGGTGATCAAGGTCGT
>JAVXWK010001092.1:0-4338 GCA_032230575.1 Pseudonocardiales bacterium
TGCGCTGCGTCAACTGGAACGCGGCGATCGGTTTGTCGAACTGGATGCGCGTGCCGGAGTAGTCCAGTGCGGCCTGCAACGAATCCCGCGCGGCACCGACGGTGCCGAAAACGATCCCGAAACGAGCCTCGTTCAGGCACGAAAGAGGAGCGCGAAGGGAAGTCGCGAACGGCAACCGCGCGGTTTCCGGAAGCCGCACGTCTTTCAGAATGAGTTCGGAAGTGACGGATGCTCGCATTGACAACTTGTGTTTGATGTCCTGCGTCTCGAATCCGGGAGTTCCGCGGGGAACGAGGAATCCCCGAATCCCCTCCTCGGTCTGCGCCCACACGGTCGCCACGTCGGCCAGGCCACCATTGGTGATCCACATCTTGGTGCCGTTCAGCACCCAGTCCGACCCGTCCCGCACAGCCCGCGTGCGCATCCCGGACGGGTTCGAGCCGAAGTCCGGCTCGGTCAGGCCGAAGCAGCCGATCGCCTCACCGGCGGCGAGCCGCGGCAGCCACTCCTGCTTCTGCTCCTCGGACCCGTACTTCCAGATCGAGTACATCGAAAGCGAACCCTGCACGGACACGAAGCTGCGGATGCCGCTGTCCACGGCCTCGAGCTCCAGGCACGCGAGCCCGTACGCCAGCGCCGACGTGCCCGCACACCCGTAACCCTCGAGGTGCATGCCCAGCACGCCGAGCTTGCCGAGCTCCCGAGCCAGCTCGCGCGGCAGGATGCCCTCCTCGAACCAGGCCGCGATGTGCGGCCGCACGTGATCGGACAGGTACGCCGCGACGGTGGCCTGGATGTCGCGCTCCTCGTCGCTCAGCAACGACGGGATGTCCAGCAACTGCAACGGGTCCTGCACTTCACTGCTCCAGCTTCGGCGGGCGCAGCCGGTAGGTGACCGGCGTGCGCGACAGGCGGATGGGGTTCGCGACGAGCGTCATGTCGTCGATCGTCGCGGTGGGGTTGAGGTCCAGCGACTCGGCCAGCGCGAACGCGTGCGCGATGTCGTTCACCGGACCGCACGGGACACCGAGCGGCGTCAGGGTCTCGAACCAGTGCTGTGCCGGACGCGTGCGCAGCCGCGCCTGGAGGATCTCGAACAGCTCGTCGACGTGCTCGACCCTGTCCGCGTTCGTCACGAACCGCTCGTCGGTGGCCAGCTCGGGCACGTCCAGCACCGAGCACAGCCGGCGGAACTGCCTGTCGTTGCCCACCGCGAGCACGATCGGCTGGTCGGCCGTCGGGAACACCTCGTACGGAGCGATCGACGGATGCCGGTTGCCCATCGGCTTCGGCACCGAGCCCGCGAGCGTGAAGCCCGCGCTCTGGTTGACCATGCTGGACAGCAGCACCGACAACAGGTCCAGCTCGACCGCCTGCCCCTGCCCGGTCGCCTCCCGGTGCCGCAACGCCGCGAGGATGCCGACGCACGCGTGCAACCCGGTCAGCACGTCGACCAGCGCCACCCCGGTCTTGACCGGCTCGTACGGCCCCGGCCCGGTCACGCTCATCAACCCGCCCACGGCCTGCACGAGCAGGTCGTAGCCGGGCAGGTCCGCGCCCTTGCCCGAACCGAACCCGGAGATCGAGCAGTAGACGAGGTCGTCCCGACCCAGCGACTCGTAGTCCAGCCCGAACTTCTTCATGGTGCCGGGCTTGAAGTTCTCGACCACCACGTCCGCCCGCGCGATGAGCTCGCGCGCCTGCTCCCGGCCTGCCTCGGTCGACAGGTCGATCTGCACCGACGTCTTGTTCCTGTTGACCGACAGGAAGTACGTCGCCTCGTCCTCGTAGTGCGGCGGACCCCACGTACGGGTCTCGTCGCCCCTTCCCGGCTGCTCGACCTTGATCACCTCGGCGCCGAGGTCGCCCAGCATCATCGTCGCGTACGGAGCGGCCAGCACCCGGCTGAAGTCCGCGATCACGACACCGTCGAGCGAGCTCATGCGACCCACCTCCGGAGTTCGGTGGTGCACCGCACGATGCATTGCGTCGAGTTGGGCGCAGCCGTATGTGTTACGGCGCCACGGTTCAGTGGGCTCATGCGACCCGATTGCGGGGTTCGGTCGTGGACCGCACGGCGCCTTGGGGCCGAGTCGTGCGCAGCCGCATGCGTTGCGGCACCACGGTTCAGCGGGCTCATGCGACCCGCCCCCGCAGCTTCATCGCGGCCAGCACACGTTCCTGTGCCAGCTCGCGCGCGGCAACATGTGTTGTGGTGCCCCGGTTTCTGGCCTCGACGAGGATGTTCGCCGCGTTCGCCCTCAGCTTCGAGGACACGGCGTCCAGCACCGTCGCGGGGTTCACCGGGAACGGCGAGTACCGCGCGTCCATCCCGAACGCCGCCGCGACCACGCCGCCGGCGTTCGCGATGAAGTCCGGCACGACCGTGATCCCACGAGCGGCCAGGACCTCCTGCGCCGCAACGGAAGTCGGCAGGTTGGCACCCTCGACCACCAGGGTGGTGTCGAGCTCGCCCGCGAGGTCCGCGTCGATCACGTCCTGCATCGCGGCCGGCACCAGTACGTCGCACGACGCACGGAGCTCGGCACCCAGCGCCTGGACCGGGCCGTACTCCTTGACCGCGAGATCACCGGACGACGCTCGCAAGTCCAGCAGCCGGGCCACATCCAGGCCGTCGGGATCCACCAACGCGCCGTGCACCGACGACACCGCGACGACGACCGCGCCGAGTTCGGCGAACCGCCGAGCTGCCGCGGCACCGACCGCGCCGAAACCCTGAATCGCGATGCGCTTGCCGCGCAACGACATCAGCTCGTCCGCCACCTCGGCCACGCCAAACCCGGTGACGCCCAGCTCGTCGTACGGAAGACCGCCGAGTTGAGCCGGTGCGCCCATCATAGCGCCGCGGTCCGACAGTTCGTCCTGGACGATCGCGGCGTCCCGTTCGGTGAGGCCCATGTCGAGGCCGAGCACGTACTCTCGTGGCACCTCGTTGGAGAGCTTGCGCGCGAACGCCCGCAGCGCCGCTTCCTTGTCGGGGGAGGCAGGATCGAACATGATCCCCGCCTTGGCCCCGCCGAAGAACAGGTCGACCCCCGCCCACTTCCACGTCATCACGCGCGCGAGCCGGGCGATCTCGGCGACCGTGACCGACGGGCTCATCCGCGTGCCGCCCTTGCCCATGCCGCGCGCGGTGTTGTCGATGACGAGCACACCTTTCATGCCGGTGCGCCGGTCGGACACGCAGACGACCTTCTCAGGCCCCCACTCGTCCATGAGCTGGAGAACGTCCATCAGCAGTCCCTCACACGCAGTTGAGTTCGGGCCGCGCCTGGTCGGCGGCGAAGCGGGAGGCGTCCAAACTGGACACGTCGACGAAGGGCTCGCGATCGAGCACGAGGTCGCGCACGACCTCCCCGACCGCCGGGCCCTGCAGGAAGCCGTGCCCGGAAAACCCGGTGGCGTAGAAGAACCGGCCCGCCGAGCCGATCAGCGCGTTGTGGTCCGGCGTCACCTCGTACAGCCCGGCCCATCCGTTGCGCACACCCACGTCCAGCAACCGCGGCGCCCGGCGGGAGATCGCGGACGTCAGCCGCGGCAGCCACGCGTCGGACATGTCGAGCTTGAAGCCCGGCGTCTCGTCGGGGTCGGACATGCCGAACAGCAGCCCGCGGCCCTCGCGGTGGAAGTAGAAGGTGCTGTCGAAGTCGATGGTGAATGGCGTAACCCGATCGTGTAACTCGGGCATGGGTCCGGTGAACATGACCTGCCGGCGCAGCGGAGAAACCGGCAGGTCAACGCCCACCATCTCGCCGATCGACCGCGACCACGCACCTGCCGCGCAGACCAGATTCCCCGTCGAGACCTCCCCGCGGTCGGTCTGCACGCGAAAACTGTCAGACCCCGTCCCTACGATCGATCTCACGGTGGTTCTGGTGTGGAAACGGACACCAAGCCGGCGGGCCGCGGTGGCATAACCGAGGACTACGGACTCAGGCGTGCAGTGTCCGTCGTCCGGCGAGTAGGTCGCCGCGAGCAGGCCGTCCGTCTCGATCAACGGCGACATCCGTCGTGCTTCCTCGACAGTCAGCATTCGACTGCGCACGCCGAGGGAGTTCTGGAGGTCGACGTTGCGCTCGAACGCCGTGACGTGTTCCCGAGAAGAAAGGAGGAACAGGTAGCCGACCTGGTGCAGATCGATCTCCTGCCCTGGTCGCTGCTGAAAGCGCTGGAACGCCTCGAGTGATCGGGCACCGAGCCTGATGTTCAGCTCGTCGGAGAACTGGGCGCGCACCCCACCCGCTGCTTTGCAGGTGGAGCCGGAACCCAGCTCGTCACGCTCCACGACAACGACATCCCGGGCACCTGCCTCGGCGA
>JAVXWK010001094.1:0-5967 GCA_032230575.1 Pseudonocardiales bacterium
ACGGTCTTCTCGACGCTCACGAGCCTCGGCACCTACACCTACATCGCCCCGATCCTGAACCGCGGCAACGTGACGATCTACCTGGTCATCTGGGGCGTCGGCGGCCTCGTCGGCAACCTGCTCACCGGCGCCGTGATCGACCGCTGGCGCGACACCCGGACGTTGATGGGCGTCCTGCTCACCGTCATGGGTGTGAGCCTCGCGTTGCTGCCCGTCGGCCCGCCCGGCCTGCTGATCTTCCTGTGGGGTGCGAGCGCGTGGAGCTGCCCGGCCACCCAGCAGCACCGCGTGATGGCGGCCAGGCCGGCGGAGGGCCCGGTCGCGGTGTCGCTCAACGCCTCCGCGATCTACCTCGGCTCGTCGCTGGGGGCGGGGCTCGGCGGCATGGTGCTCGCCGGCGGGGGAGCACCGGCGTCACTCGCCTACGTTTTCGGTGGCCTGGCGGTGGCGGCGGCGGTGCTGAACCACCTGATCACCGCCAGGCCGGTGCTCAGCAGCGCCTGACCCGCACCGCGCCGCGGCTCGACTCGACGATCGCGAAGTTCAGCCGGTCCGGATCGGCGGACCCGAGCGTCACGCGCACCTCGGCGTTGATGTTGATGTTGCGCGGCGACCCGCACGGCGACCACTGGATCTCAGTGGCGTCCGGGCGGTAGTAGGTCGTCCAGCTGTCGCTGAACGGGCCGCTGAACGTGTTGCTGACCGTGTTGTTGGGCGACATGCCCTGCAGGTAGGTGGTGACGCGGTTGAGGGCGGTCGCGCCGTCCTGCAGGTGCGCGTAGCCCTCGTAGGTGGTGCGCGCCAGGCCGTAGGTGAAGCCGGCGGGCACGTTGACGCGGATGTTGACCTGGCAGTTCTTGCGCTGGTCGAGGGGCGACGAGCCGCCTCCCGCGCGTGCCAGGAACGTGTGGTAACCGATGGTGAATGTTCTGTCGTCGGATTTCACGTCGGCGTCACCCGCGGGGCAACCCGACCCGTTGACGGTCACGACCTCGAGAGCGGCCGTGGGTTCTTCCTCCGCCGCGCCCACCGGGGCCAGGGCGGATAGAGCTACCAGTGCTGCCGCTGCCGTGCTCAGCATGATGAACCTCTCCAGGGAGTCGCTGGCGGCGGCACTCGACGTTAGCGGCCTACCACCTGACGTTTCCCTGACGATTCCGCAAGGCGACTCACGGTTTGAACGGCACGAGCTCCTCCTCGACACCGGGTCGCACGATGACGCACGTCGACTCCGGCACCTCCTGCCACGCGCCCACCAGGTCGCCCAGCGGTTCGGACACGACGAGCCGCGAGTCGTCGGCCAGGTCGTGCAGCGCGGGGTTGTCCGGGTACTGGCGGCGCAGCGTCGTCACGTCGGTGCTGTGGAAGAGCGTGCGCGACTTGCCGCGGCTCGAGTAGCGGAACGCCCACGTCGTCGAGCCGTCGGTGGTCGCGACGGTCATCTGGATCGGGTACTCGACACCGGCGCGCCTGCCGACGTCCTCGACGAACTCGACCATGCGCGCGACGGCGGCGGGCGGATCCTGGTCCAGGCCGAAGCTGACCGCGAGGTAGAACATGACCTCGGAGTCCGTCGAGCCCTCGATCAGCGGGAACAGCACCGGGTCGATCGCCAGCATCAGCTCGCGGCGCACCAGCGAGTACTTCGGGATCAGGCCGTTGTGCATCCACAGCCAGTTCTTCCAGCGGAACGGGTGGCAGTTCGACCGCTGCACCGCGCCGCTCGTGGACGCCCGCACGTGTGCGAAGACCCGGTCGACGGTGATCTGCGCGGACAGCTCGCGGAGGTTGCGGTCGTTCCACGCGGGCTCGGTGCTGAGGAACAGTCCGGGCGTGCTCGTGCTGCCGTACCAGCCGAGGCCGAACCCGTCGCCGTTCACCGCCGTCGCACCCAGCTTCGCGTGCTTCGACTGCATGACCAGCGAGTTCTCCGGCGCGTAGAGCAGTTCCTCCAACAGCACCGGCGAACCGGAATAGGCGAGCCACCGGCACATGTCGAACCTCCCTTTACCCAGCGCTACATGGGAACACGCGGTGCCCGGGAAATGCGAGGTTTGCGGCGGCGCGCCTGTCTCAGGCAGCATGCTGGGTGTGACGGTTCCTCCCGGCGTGCGGCGTCCGGCCTACCAGCAGCATTTCGAGACGATCGAAACGCGCGTGCCGGTAGTGCCCGACGAGACGACCGTGCCGGCCATGCGAATCGAGCCCGCCGAACTGTCCCAGCCGCGCCAGGACATCTCCGTGATCGGCCCGATCGCCGCTCTCGTGCTCGCGCTGACGATCTCCACGCTGGTCCTGGAGCACCCTGCCGCCCGTGCCGTGGCCACCGGGCTCGCGACGCTCGGCCTGGTCGTCGCCGTGGTGCTGATGCTGCTGGGCAAGCGGCCGGAGCCGGGCAGGCACGTCGTTCCCGGCCGGCACCGCACCGAACGCTGACTTGACCGTCGCGAGACCGGCCTAGAGTTCCGGCGGCGTCGTCGTGGTGAGGCGCGGATCGGGCTGGCCGCCGGACATCGCGAGCATGCCTTTGAGCACCTGCAGCAGCTTCCGCAGCCCGCTCGGCTTCTTCCGATCGATCCCCGCGATCACCTGCTTCACCACACTGAGCTGGTCGAAGTAGATCCGCTCGGTCACCAGGTTCTCGTTCTCGTCGAAGATGAAGTACGCGTTCATCCGCGTCCGGTGCTTGCCGCCGGTCGCCGGGATCTTGCCCAGCGGCCCGAGGTGCGTGCCGAGCAGCCAGAACTCCACGATGACGGCGTCGACGCTATGCCGGAACGAGATCAGCTCGTGGTGCTGGTCGGGGAACGCCACGCGCGTGTCGGTGTAGTACTGCCGCACGGCGCTGTCGCCGTCGTGGACGACCATCTGGGCGATGATCTCGTAGTGGGGGTGCGGGAACGTCGAGAGCGTGGCGTCCCAGTCGTGCGCCACCTCGTCGCGGAAGTGGTCGAGCACGAGCTTCTCGCGCGCCTCCAGAACCTCCCTGGCGGGCAACGTGAACCGGTCCGGCATCAGCACTCCTCGAATTTACCCACGGTGTGGGTTAAGTTAAACCCACACCGTGGACATCCGCAAGGCACAATGGCCGGGTGACGGAACCCCGCCGCGGCCGCCCCCGCACCCCGCTGCTGTCCCGCGAGTCGATCGTCGAGGCCACGTTGAAGGTCATCGACGCGGAAGGCACCGCCGCGGTCGGCATGCGGTCGGTCGCGCGGGTGCTCGGCGTGGACGCGAAGAGCCTCTACAACCACGTCGACGGCAAGGACGGCCTGCTCGACGCCGTCACCGAGCACCTGCTGGGCAGCCTGGTCCTGCCGCCACGCACCGGCAACGCGCGGCACGACCTGCACGCCATCGCGGACAGCTTCCGCGCCCAAGCTCTCCAACACCCGCAGGCCGCGCCGCTCGTGCTCACCCGCCAGCTCGCGTCGCAGCAAGCACTCGCCCCGGTCAACGCGGTGCTCTCGGTCCTCAAAGACGCGGGCGCGGGCACCGAAGAAGCCGTGCACATGTTGCGGATGCTCCTGGCCACGCTGATCGGCACGCTGCTGCGCGAGGTGTCGGCGGCCCCGACGTTCGGCGATGACGACCGCGCGGACACGCTCAAGACCGCAGGACTCGAAGCGCTCACCGAGGCAGCCGGACATCTGGCGCGGTTCGACCGGCAAGCCGAGTACGAGTACACAGTGGACCTCGCGGTCACGGCCGTCCTGCAGCGCATTGATCTTCGGGGCAGACTCGGCCCGTGAACTTCCGACGGTGGCCCGCGGTCGCGGCAGCAGGGTTCTCGTTCGCCGCCCTGGTCTACGTCCTGGCCGTGCTGACCAAAGCCGGTCAGACCATCGAGAACGCCGCGCTGCGAGGCGCCGACCAGGACAACGTGTCCACAACGGACACCGCCTGGCACGCGCTGGGGCAGATCACCGTCTACTCGCTGGCGGCAGCCGCGGTCGCCGTCGCGCTGGTCGGCGTGTTCAGAAAGCGCTGGGACCTCACGATCGCGGCCGTCGGAGTGATCGTCGCCGGACAGGTCACGGTCCAGGCGCTCAAGCGGTTCATCCTCCCGCGGCCCGCCCTGGTCGAGGTCACCGGCGACTACGCCCACAACAGCCTCCCCAGTGGACACACGACGATCGCGATGACGGTGCTGTTCGCGGCGATCATCGTGGTGCCGTGGAAGTGGCGCGGTGTGATGCTGTTCTTCGTGTTGCCGTGGGCGACGGCGATCGGCCAGTACACCCTGACCGCCAAGTGGCACCGGCTCAGCGACACCCTCGCCGCCGACGGCATCGCACTGGGCCTGGCCGCCCTCGCCGGCTGGTGGCTCCAGAAACGCGGCTCCCTCAAGCCCTACACCGGACCCGGCCGCAAGGGCAGGGTCGTGCTGATCGTCATCTGGGCCCTGATCGCGGCCGCGACGATGACCCTCGGCCTCTTCCTGTGGGGATTCTCGCTGGCCAGAGAGGGTCTCAACGCGGACGAGTGGGTGATCTACCTGGGCGCCGGGACGTTCGCCACCGCCGGGTCGCTGATTGCCGCCCTCACCTTCCTCGCGTGCTGGCGCAGGATCGAATGACAACCAGTTGATCTCCCGCGCGTCCTGACATGTGGAGAGGTTTCCTAAGAAGGGGACAGGACGTTGAGTGTTAACCGACGTGCGGTGCTGGCACTGGGCGCGGGTGCCGCGCTGGCCGTGGCCGTGCCCGCCCCGGCACAGGCTTCACCGCTCACCGGCAAGCTGCGCGACCTCGAGCAGCAGCACAACGCGCGCCTCGGCGTGTTCGCCACCGACACGGGCACGGGCCGCACGGTGCTGCACCGGGCAGACGAGCTCTTTCCGATGTGTTCGACGTTCAAGACCATCGCGGCTGCGGCGATCCTGCGCCGCGACCACGACGGGTCGTTGCTGGGCAAGGTGATCCGCTACACGCAGGAGGACGTCACCAAGTCCGGGTACGGGCCGATCACCGGCAAGGCCGAGAACCTCGCGAACGGCATGACCGTCTCGGCCCTGTGCGAGGCGACCATCACCTACAGCGACAACTGCGCGGCCAACCTGCTGCTGAAGGAACTCGGCGGCCCCACCGCGGTCAGCCGCTTCAGCCGCTCGATCGGTGACCCTGTCACGCGCCTCGACCGCTGGGAGCCCGAGCTCAACACGGCAGAACCGGGCCGTGTCACCGACACGACGTCGCCGCGCGCGATCGGCCAGAGCTACGCGCGGCTCACGCTGGGCCACGCGCTGAACCGCGACGACGCCGACCAGCTCACGAAGTGGTTGCTGGCCAACACGACCGGCGGCAACCGGATCCGCGCCGGGCTCCCGGCCGCGTGGCGCTGGGGCGACAAGACCGGCAGCGGCAAGTACAGCACCACCAACGACGTCGGCATCGCGTTCCCGCCCGGCCGCGCGCCGATCGTCATCGCGGTGCTGTCGACGAAGAAGGACACCCCTGAAGGCGGAGCCGACGAGCCGCTGGTGGCCGAGACCGCCGAGCTGGTGGCCGCCTCGTTCAGCTGAGACCTCGACCCTCGAAGTCAGCGCGAACATCCAAGCAGGGCACGGAGTCCTCACCCCGAACGCGATCCTGCGCGGTGACGGCACAGCCAGGCTCGTGATCACCGAACGGGCGCGACGTCCGTGTGCGTCAGGTGATCGGCACCCACAGCTCGACCACGGTATGCCGCCGGTAGTACTCGATGAGCGGCCTGGAGGAGTCCCACGGCCCCGCGGCTTTGAGCTCCTCCATGGCCGGTTCGATCCGCCCGTAGAGTTCTGGCGGCTCGCCTTCCAGCACCGTCCGCCGGTAACGACCACCGGCCAGCACGCCGACAGCCAGGTCGTACGAGTCGTCAGGCTTGCGCGGCGAGCAGACGGTGTACGTGGCCGCCGACTCGTCGAAGCGCGCGAACATCTTGCGGCCCTAGAGCCCCACGAGGTTCTCGAACCACCGCCACGCCTCG
>JAVXWK010001102.1:0-3941 GCA_032230575.1 Pseudonocardiales bacterium
CCAGCTGCGTCAACTGGTCGACAAGCACGACCCGCACGCCGTGGTGCTGGCGCGCTTCATGCAGATCCTGCCGCCGGAGCTGTGCGCGGCCTGGTCCGGGCGCACGATCAACATCCACCACAGCTTCCTGCCGTCGTTCATCGGCGCCCGCCCGTACCACCAGGCACACCGCCGCGGCGTGAAGCTGGTCGGCGCCACGTGCCACTACGTGACGGCGGACCTCGACGCGGGCCCGATCATCGAGCAGGACGTGCTGCGCGTGCAGCACGGCGACTCGGTGGCGGACATGGTGCGCAAGGGTCGCGACATCGAGAAGGTCGTGCTGGCGCGCGGACTCCGGTGGCACCTGGAGGACCGCGTTCTGGTGCACGGCAACCAGACGGTGATCTTCTGAGCTACCAGCTCTCCTTGCGGTAGACCGTCGTCTCGCTGAGGTCTTCTTCGAGCTGTTCGACCTTCTTCTGCTGGGGCGCAGGTGGTGCCGGGACCGACACGTCGGTGTCCAGCTCGTTCACGTGGCTGCCGACGACCTGGCGGAACTCACCGAGCACGTTCGACGCGGCCTGTTCGCGCGCGGTCCTGGTGAGCTCCATGATCTTCGCGGACAGCTCGGTGTTGCCCTCGATCTTCAGGTCGAGCAGCGCGCCGTTCGAGGCGACCGTGACGGTGACGGACTTGTCCTCGCTCGTCACGGTCGTGCCCGCGGACTCGATGTTGCGGCGGAAGGCGGCGGCGTTGCGCTGGAGCTCGGCGGTCTTTGCCTCGAAGTCGGCGAGCCACTGGTCGGGCGTCATCGCGTTGCTCATTTCTTCTTCTCCGGACGAGGTCCGTACTTCTTTTCCAGCGCAGCCGGGTCGTCGAGCTCGATCCGCTTCTCGCTGTACGGTTTGCTGGCACCAGTTGGACTCACAGTCTCCGGATTGGCGTCCGAATAGACCGTGACGTACAACGAGACGTCTTGCCACGTACCGCGCCAGTAGTCCCGCTGAGCGATTTCTTCCAGCTGCGCGACAGACTTCTCCACAGACTCGTCTCGGACGGTGGCGGTCGCGTAGACCAACTGCCCCTGGTCCAGACCGTGCTTGTACCCGTACTCGGCCTTGACGACCTCAGGCAGTTCTTTCCAGTCGGCCACGATCTGCTTGCCGACCCCTTCGACGTCCTCGTAGTACTGGTTGGTGATGTTGCACCCGGCCAGCAGGAACACGAGGCTGATCGCGGCCAAAGCCCTACGGAAGCTCATTCACGCCCTTCCTCGCGACGTAGTACTTCTGCATCTGTGACTTTTCCGGGTCGCCGCCGGTGAAGGCTCCCATGCTGTCCCGATAGCGTTGGACCGATGGATCCGTGCTCTTGTCGAGCGCGGCGGCCGCATCGGTGTAGTTGCCACCGATCGCGTGGTTCCCGGGGGACGTCCCGGTGTTGTTCTCGAAGGTGACGGTCGTGCGGTTGGGACTGTCCGGGTTATCACTCGCGTCCAGGTGCGGGACGATGTCGTTGCGATTCTCCATCGAAAGCACCTGCACGTCGCCAGGAACCTCGATGCGGCCGACCGGTGAGCCCGCGGTGACCACGTGGGTGACGTTGTAACCGTTGGCCTTCAGATCGGTGGTCGACTGAGCCGCGACGATTCCGCCCTGGCTGTGCCCGACCAGCATCACCGGAGCACCGGTTTCGTCGGCTCCGGCGCGATCGAGCGCCTCCTGGATCCCCTTCTGCAGCACGGTGTTGTTGCCCGCCATCGCATCCACGTTGACGCCGAGGTCGTTGGCGCTCGCCACCTGACCCGGCAACGGCCAGTCCTTGGTGCCGGGTATGTCCACCACGTAGCCGGTCACGTTGTTGTTGGCGTCCTTGATGATCCGGACATCGATGTTGCTCGGAACCTTGTCCTTGTCAGCGTCGTTGCGCGTGCTCAACCCGTTCATGAGGTCTTCAAGGCCACGCGGCGGGTGCTCGTCCTTCATCGGATCACCGATGTTCTTTACTGCGGCTTCGCCATCCGGGTAGGTGGCGGCGAGGAGATCGAGCGTGGTGGCGAGGTCAACCGGGATCCCCAGTGCGCTGATCATGCCCGGCGACATGCCGATCAACGTGTCGACCATGCCGGGATGGTCGACGAGCCACTTCTGCCAGTCACCGTCGTAGTTCAGGTACACGTCGGTGGCGATCGCGCCACCGCCGACCACTGCGGCGCCAATCGGGTTGGTGGCCACTGCGAGGCCGGCGAACCATCGGCCCGCGTCCAGGCCCTTCGCGGCCAGCTCGTCCGCCATCTCGTAGGCGATGCGGGTGGCCTTCAACGCCTCACCGCGCAGCCCGATGCCGGCCGAGGTCGCGGTGAGGCCGTTCGGGCCGTCGAGGGCGACCGCCATCGCCGCCTCGAACTTGACCACACCGCCGGGGTTGAGCAGCGAGGAGGCGAGCACGTCCGGTTCGACCAGGAACTTGTGGCCCGCGGCCGCGGTCTTGAGGGTGTCGCCCGCGACGTCCGCGGTGAGGTCGCCCATCTTGGCGAGGTCGTCGTACTTGGCGTCGAAGCCGCCGGCACCGCCCGAGACCTCGATGTTCTTGACCGTCATGCCAGTGCTCCCGCCACCGCGGGCGCCACCCAGGTACCCAGATCTTCACGTGCGGCCGGTTCGATGCGCACCATGCGGCGGTGCGACCCGTCCGGGTCCGGGTCGAGGCCGCTCCAGCCGCCCGCTGTGTGCACCCAGTTGACCTGGGACGTGCCATTGGCCCAGATGACCAGGCAGCGCAGGGCGCCGTCGGCCTGCTCGGCGACGTTGCGAGCCAAAGTCGCCTCGTCGCCGGTGAGCTTCAGCGCGTCGACCACGGCTGCCGGGGCGTCCTGGTCGGCAGCGCGGAACAGCCTGGCAGCGCCCATCTCCTGCAAGGCCTCCAATGGCAACCGGCCCTGGAGCGGCTCTGACTCGCCGCCGCCGAGACGGGATTCGAGGCTCGCGCCGGCAGGAGTGGCCGCAGGCACGGCGCGGATCAGTTCCTTGCCCAGGTCGACGGAGGCGAACATGGACAGTTCGACCGCGCCGTCGCCCAAAGCGAACAGAGAAGCGCCCAACGGGCCGTTGACGGCGTGGACGCTGTGCGAGCTCTTGTCGCCGATGGACGCGATGGTGTCCAGCAGAACCGTTGGCCCGGCGAGGATTTGCAGGTTGCGTTCGACCGAGGGGTGGACTTCGGCCTCGTCACCCACGCCCGTCACGACGCGCTTCTTGGTGAGGCCGGCCTCGGCCGGTCCGATCTGAACGTCGTCCGCGGGCATCCAGTCCGGTGGCAGCGCGACACCGGTTTTCTCGACCAGGTAAGCGAACTCACCGGCGGACAGGGTCAGCCGGTGCGGTGCCGGGGTCACGCGGGCACTCCCTGGCCGCGCATGTAGTCGCCGACCTCGAGCCACGCCTTGTCGCCGTGCGGCGGCAGGTTGTCCGGGCCCCACTTCCAGCCGTTCCACGGTGGCTGAGGTGGCTGCGGCGGGTTGCCACCACCGAAGCCGAGGGCGTCGGCGACGCCGTTGGCGATGTCCTTCACGGCGTTGTTGAACGCGTCGACAGCGCGGTTGAAGGTGTCGATCGCACTGTTGAACCAGCCGACGACGGCCTCCGCGATGCGCTTGATCGCCGCGATCATCTCGCGGACCTCCTGCGCGTGCCTGCGCAGCGCGGCCGCGGCTCCGTCCAGGCCTTCCGCGGCCTGGAACAGCTTCCGCTTGTCGCCGTCGACGGTGTCGCGACAGCGGTCGGCGGCCACCGACTTCCACTGCATGGCACGCGCGCGGTCGTTCATGTCCGTGCCATGCGTGCGGACCGACTCGGCGCGCTTCTCGATCTCGCCCGCGATGCGGTCCAGCTCGTCCGGATTCCCGTACACCCTCAGCCCCCGTTCACTCGCGCGAGAGCAAACCACGACCGGAAGACAGC
>JAVXWK010001130.1:0-6796 GCA_032230575.1 Pseudonocardiales bacterium
CCGGATCGACCAAGGTCGGTGACGCGACCGGCACCACCACCACGATCGGCGGCCGCACCGCGAACACCGAGTACACCTTCACCGTCAAGGCCTTCGACGCCGTCGGCAACGGCGGTCCGCTCTCCAACGCGGTGACCGTGAAGACGAAGCCCGGTGGCGACCAGGTCGGTGCCGTCACGCAGATCGCGACCGACAACGACGTACCGTGGGGCCTCGCGTTCCTGCCCAACGGCGACGCCGTCTACTCGCGCCGCGACGCGCAGGACCTCGTCAAGATCACGCCGTCGGGCCAGAAGACCACGCTGGGCAAGGTCGCGAACGTCTCCGGTCCCAACGGTGAGGGTGGTCTGCTCGGCATCGAGCTGTCGCCGTCGTTCAGCAGCGACCACTACGTGTACATCTACCACACCGCCTCCGGCGACAACCGCGTCGTGCGGATGACGTTGGACGGCAACACCTTGGGCGAGTACAAGGTGCTGCTGACCGGCATCCCGCGCAACAAGTTCCACAACGGCGGCCGCCTGCGCTTCGGCCCGGACGGCAAGCTCTACGCGTCGACCGGTGACGGCCAGAACGGCGACAACGCGCAGAACAAGCAGTCGCTGGGCGGCAAGGTCCTGCGCCTCAACCCGGACGGCTCGGCCCCGGCCGACAACCCGTTCGTCACCGAGGGCGGCAACGCGCGCTTCGTGTGGTCCTACGGCCACCGCAACGTGCAGGGCCTCGCGTTCGACTCGAAGAACCGCCTGTGGGAGGCCGAGCTCGGCAACTCCAACATGGACGAGATCAACCTGATCCAGAAGGGCGGCAACTACGGCTGGCCCAAGTGCGAAGGCACCTCTGGTTCGTGCTCGGGCTTCATCGCGCCGAAGAAGACCTTCTCGGTCGGCTCGGCGTCGCCGTCCGGTCTCGCGATCGTCAACGACGTGCTGTTCCTCGCCGCCCTGCGCGGCGAGCGGCTGTACCGCATGACGATGAACGGCGACAGCATCGGCACCACCACGTCCCACTTCCAGGGCACCTACGGCCGTCTGCGGACGCCGGAACCCGCCCCGGACGGCTCGCTGTGGGTCACCACTTCCAACGGTGACAAGGACTCCACGCCGGGCAATAGCTCCACCAAGATCCTGAAGGTGGCGCTGAACTAGAAGCGGCCCGGTGTGGTCCGACATGCGGCGGCGCTAGGCCGGCCCGCACCGGTACCGGAAAACGGAAGCCCCCGGACACCACGTCCGGGGGCTTCCCCGCGTCAGAGCCTGAGTCCGTCGAGGAGTAGCGCGATCAGCCGCCGCGGGTCGTAACGCGGGTCGTCGTCGCGCCCGACGCACAGGTTGCCGATCCCGCGCATCAGCTCGTACGGCTGGATCCCGTCCTTGATCTCGCCCGCCTCCACCGCCGCGTCCAGCAGTTCCTCGCACACCGGTCCGAGCCGGTCGAGGAAGTAGGCGTGCAGCTGCTCGAACCCGCTGCTGTCCGACTGCAACGCGTTCGCGAGCCCGTGCTTGGTCACGAGGAAGTCGACGAACAGGTCGACCCACTGCCGCAACGCCGTCAGCGGTGAGTCCGAAGTGGACAACAACTCCGGCCCAGCCTCCGCGCACGCCTCGACCTGGTGGCGGTAGACGGCCACGACGAGGTCCGCGCGGGTGGGGAAGTGGCGGTAGATCGTGCCCATGCCGACGCCCGCCTCTGCCGCGATCTCGCGGATCGGCGCGTCGACGCCGGACCTGACGAACACCTCGGCCGCGGCCGCGAGCAGCGTCTGTTCGTTGCGCACGGCATCGGCTCGCTTGCGTGGTGGCACGTCGACTCCCATCCGGCACCGTTGACAAAGCGGAACAGCGCTCCGTATTGTTCCGGAACGTCGCTCCACTTACGGCGACAGACTACTCGAAGGGGAACCGATGACCGTCTTCACGGTGAGTCCTGTCGTGCTCGAAATTCCCGGCAGGCCTGTTGACCTGCAGTTGAAGGTCTCCGCGCCGGTCGAGGGCAACGATCTGCCGATCATCCTGCTGTCGCACGGGCAGGGCCACTCCAACCACCTGTCCTCGCTGAACGGGTACGCGCCGCTGGCGAACCACTGGGCCGAGCAGGGCTTCGTGGTGCTGCAGCCGACGCACCTGAGCAGCAGGAGCTTGAGCCTTCCCGCGGACACTCCCGGCGCGCCGATGTTCTGGAAGGAACGCGCCGAGGACATGTCGCACATCATCGACCGGCTCGACGAGATCGAGAAGGCCGTGCCACAGCTGCAGAATCGGCTGGACCGCACGAAGATCGCGGTCGCGGGCCACTCGATGGGCGGGCACACCGCGAGCCTGCTGCTGGGCATGACGGCCGAGAGCGTCAGCCTCAAGGACGAAAGGATCAAGGCGGGCGTGCTGCTCGGGTCCACCGGCAGGGGCGAAGGTCTGACCGACGTCGTGCGGGAGAGCTACTCGTTCATGCTGACCTCGGACTTCGGCGACATGACCACTCCGGCGCTCGTCGTGGCCGGCGACGAGGACGGCTCCGAGCACCTCACGGTCAACGGGCCCGAGTGGCACACGGACCCGTTCCACCTGGCGCCCGGCCCGAAGGATCTCCTCACGCTCGAAGGCGGCGAGCACGGTCTCGGCGGCGTCTCCGGGTACGACGTCGCCGAGACCACGGACGAGAGCCTCGAGCGGGTCGCGGTCGTGCAGCGGCTCACCACGGCCTACCTGCGCAGCCAGTTGAACAGGACGAACGACTGGCAGCAGGAGTCGCTAGTGGGCGTTGGGTTCCGGGTTGACTCCCGGCCGTGACAGGAACTCGAAGTCGCAGCCCTCGTTGGCCTGCGTGATGTGCTCGTAGTACAGAGCGCCGTACCCGCGTTCGAACTTCGGCGGCGGCGCGGTCCATTCCGAGCGGCGCCGTTGCATCTCCTCGTCGGAGATCTCCACGCGCAGCACGCGTTCTGAGACGTCCAGCGTCACGAGGTCGCCGTCCTGCACCAGCGCCAGCGGGCCACCGACGTGCGCTTCCGGTGCCACGTGCAGAACGCAGGCGCCGTAAGAAGTTCCGGACATCCGCGCGTCCGACACGCGCACCATGTCCCGCACACCCTCTCGAAGCAACTTGTCCGGGATCGGCAGCATCCCGTACTCAGGCATGCCGGGCCCGCCCTTGGGACCGCCACCGGCCAGCACGATCACCGAGTCCTTCGTGACTTCCAGCGTCGGTGAGTTGATCCGTGCCTGCAAATCCTTGTAGCCGTGGAAAACCACGGCGGGCCCGGTGTGCTTCCACAACGCGGGATCAGCCGCCACGTACTTGATCACCGCACCGTCCGGCGCCAGATTTCCGCGCAGCACGGCCAGTCCGCCCTCGGCGGAGACAGGCGAGTCCACGGGCCGGATCACCGAGGAGTCGTACACCTCTGCGCCTTCGAGATCCTCCCCGAACGTCCGGCCCGTCACCGTGATCCGCTTGAGGTGCAACGAATCCCGCAGCTGCGACAGCAACCCGCGCAGCCCGCCCGCGTAGTAGAAGTCCTCCATCAGGTGCTCACCGGCGGGCTGAACCGAAGCCAGCACGGGAACTTCGCGCGACAGCCGGTCGAAGTCGTCCAGCGACAAGGAGATCTGCGACCGCCCGGCCATCGCGATCAGGTGGATGTACGAGTTGGTGGACCCACCCAACGCCAAAACAGTCCGGATCGCGTCCTCGTATGCCTCAGGAGACAACACGTCGTCGATCGTCAAACCCTCGCGCACCATCTCCACGACGCGCATGCCGGAAGCCGCGGCCATCCGGTAATGCGCGGAGTCGACGGCCGGGATCGACGATGCCCCAGGCAAAGTAAGACCAAGAGCCTCGGCGGCGGCGGTCATCGTCGACGCCGTGCCCATCGTCATGCACGTGCCGGGGGAGCGAGCCAGTCCGGACTGGATCTCCGACCAGTCGGCGGAAGAGATCGTCCCCGCCCGCTTCTCGTCCCAGAACCGCCACATGTCGGTGCCGGATGCCAGCTTCTGACCCCTCCAGTTGCCGCGCAGCATCGGCCCGGCAGGCACGAAGACCGTGGGCAGGCCGGCGGAAGCCGCGCCCATCAGCAACGCGGGCGTGGTCTTGTCGCAGCCGCCCATCAGAACGCAGCCGTCGACCGGGTACGACCGGAGGATCTCCTCGGTCTCCATCGACAGCATGTTCCGGTACAGCATGGGAGTCGGCTTCTGGTACGTCTCCGACAGCGTGGACACCGGGAACTCCAGCGGATAGCCGCCCGCCTCCCACACCCCGCGCTCGACCTGTTGCGCACGTTCGCGCAAATGCATGTGGCACGGGTTGATGCCGCTCCACGTGTTCAGGATGGCGATGACGGGCTTGCCGAGGTGCTCCTCGGGGTTCATCCCGAGCTGACGCATGCGCGCGTTGTGCGAGAACGCCCGCAGCCCTTCGCCCTCGAACCACTCGGCGCTGCGCAACTTCACAGCATGCTCCAGGAGTTCAGCAGCACACCGACAGCCGACCGATCCGCCTCACTCAACAGCGAAGCAGGCGGACGGACATCCCGGCGGCACAACCCCAGTTGCGCCAGCGCTTCCTTCACCACGGACACGTTGTTCGCGGACTCGTTCAACGCCCGCAGCTCCTCGAACTTCCGGATGACCTCCCAGAACTCCATCGCCGCACCGAACTCCCCGGCCTGCAGGCACCGGAACATCTGCACCGACAGCTCCGGCGCCACGTTGGCGAGCCCTGAGGTGAATCCCGTTGCCCCAACAGCGAAGTAGCCGGGTGCCGACAGTTCAGCGAGTCCCGCGACCCACGTCAGCCGATCCAGGCCGGCGTCCCGCGCGACGGAACCGAATCGAACCGGATCCGGCACCGCGTACTTCACCCCGACGACGTTCGGGCAGGCATCGGACAACGCGGCGATCTGCGCGCCCCCGATCCGCGGGTTCCGCACGTAGAGGATCACGCTCAGCTCAGGCACCGAGGACGCGATCGCCCGGTGGTAGTCGACCCACCCGTCCAGCGACACGTACGGGTGCACCGGCTGGTGGATCATGATCCCGTTCGCCCCGGCCCGGTCGGCGAACCGGGCAGCCGCGACCGCGGAACCGAGATCGTGCCCCACCCCGGCGACGATCGAGGCACGATCCCCGGCGGTGTCGACGGTGATCTGCAGAGCGCGCTCGGTCTCCGCGGAGGACAGCGTGTAGAACTCGCTCGTGTTGCCGTTCGGCGTGACGACCGAGACGCCGCCCTCCACCATCCGGTCCACGATCGCGGCGTAGTTCTTCTCGTCGATCGTGCCGTCCTCGGCGAACGGCGTGACGGTGATCGCCACGACGGACGCGAGCCGTTCGGAGAGGTCATCGAACGCCATCAGGAAGCTCCTCAACTACTCGGTCGGCGAAGGTCTGGATGTGGCGGCGGAGCAGTTCGAAGGCGAGGTCGCCCTTGCCGGCGAGCGCGGCGGCGAGGATCTCGCGGTGCTCGGCGGCCTCGTCGTCCCAGGTCGGGCAGATGCCCCACCCGGCGACGGTGATCAGCGCGGCCTGGTCGCGCAGGCCGTCCAGGATCTGGATCATCAACGGGTTGCCGCACCCGGCGTACAGGGCGCGGTGGAAGCGGCGGTTCGCCAGCGAGCGCTGTGCGAGATTCGAGACGTCCTCCAACGCCAGCGCGGCGTCGTCGAACGAGGCCTTGAGCAGCACAGCGCGCCGCAGAGCCTCGGGCTCCATCAGCATGCGGACGTCGTAGACCGAGTTGGCCATCGCGGCGTCGACCGTGCGGACCGCGGCCCCCTTGTACGGGCTCATCACGACGAGCCCTGACCCGGCGAGCGTCTTCAGAGCTTCGCGCACCGGCGTCTTCGAGACGTTGAGCGTGGCGGCGAGATCTGTTTCCACGAGCGCCTGTCCGGGCTTCAGTTTTCCGTTGAGAATCGCTTCTTTGATCGATTCCAGAACGAAGTCCGTTCGAGACGCGGGAAGCGCTTCCGCCCGGTCATACATCATATACGAGACCTTAGGAGCTCCCGGAGTCCCAGGTCAACCGTCTTCTGTGGGCTGCGCAACTGCCCTGTATCTGCGTTGAACCAACTTCCTCGCAGGCTCGTTTTGAAGGTGTCGGTCATCGCACCAACGCGGACCGGAGAAGGAGAAAATGGGTGAGTCGTTCCGCGTGAACCGTGTCCATTGCCGCGTCCGCCAGCGCATGGCACCGAACGTCCTGGGCACCGACGAGTTGAACGAGATCGACACATGCTGATGGAAGAACTGCCACCGGAGGCCGCATTGAACGGCCCTCCGCGCGACGCGGACCACCTCTTGCAGCGCACGCTGGGGACGGTCCGCGACGAGAGACACCAGGCCGTGCGACGCCGAGGGCGCGTCACGGCCCTGACATCGACCTTCGTGGTCGCCGGCGTGCTCGCCGGGGGCGTCTGGTTAGGCCAGGGCCTCGGCATCGGTGGCACGGACGACGTCGCCGCGATCATGCAGGGGACGTCGTCGGACGGCGCGCATCTGGCCGTGAAGGTCACTGACACCGAGGGCGGCCTGAGGCTGGTCGCCACGGTCGACGGCATGCAGGACGGGGAAGCCTGCTGGCTCGTCGTGCACACGAAGGACGGACGCACCTTCACCGCCGGCTCCTGGAGGGCGCACGACGGCGAGGTGACGCTGGCCGGGTCCGCGATGGTGCGGGCGGGGGACGTGTCCGGGGTCAGCGTCGTGAACCACGCTCACCAGCCGCTGGTGACCGCGAACTAGTTCTCGATGAACGGCGCTTTCGTGCACCTGAGGTGGACGAAAGCGCCGTT
>JAVXWK010001133.1:0-4839 GCA_032230575.1 Pseudonocardiales bacterium
GATCAGCTGGCCGTCCGTGCCCGGCGTGGTGAAGTACGAGGTCCACCGTCAGCTCGGCACGATCAGCGAGCAGTGGGGCGAGACGTCCGGCACGTCGTTCACGGCCAGGAACCTCGACCCCGGCACCAGGTACACGGTCAACGTGCTGGCGCGAGACGCCTCCGGTGCGGTGTCGTGGGCCTCTCCCCCGCTCACCGTCACCACCGGCAGTCCGGCCCAGAGCGCCTGCACGGTGCGACTGTCCACTGTGTCTGATTGGAGCAGCGGGTTCGTCGGCGGCATCGACATCACCAGCACCCGGCCGTTCTCCGACTGGACGCTGACCTTCGACTGGCCCACGGGACGGCAGCAGGTGGGATCGGGCTGGAACGCGACGTGGACCCAGACCGGCAGCACGGTCACCGTCATCGGCTCCACCCGCATCGAGCCGAACGTGACCGTCAGCGCCGGATTCGTCGGCAACTACACCGGGCCGAACATCCCACCAGCGGCTTTCCGGCTGAACGGAACGCTCTGCCACACGACATCATGAGCTCGAAGGAGAGCGGATGAAGCGGCGGCACAAGGTTTTCGGCGCGCTGATCTCGGCTGTGGTGGCCGCGAGCGGAATGGTCGCCATCAGCCTGGCGGCGGGCGGCACCGGCGCCGGGTACCTGCACACCAGCGGCAGCAGGATCCTGGACAGCACCGGTGCCACGGTCCGGCTGACCGGCATCAACTGGTTCGGGATGGAGACCGACAACAAGACGTTCCACGGCCTGTGGGCCAGTGTCACGTGGCGCCAGCAGCTCGACCACATGGCGCAGCTGGGTTACAACACCCTGCGCGTCCCGTTCTCCAACGACTCGCTCAAACCCGACGCCAGGGCCACGGGTATCAACGACTACACCAACCCCGACCTGGTGGGGCTGTCCCCGTTGCAGATCCTCGACAAGGTGATCGGCTACGCGGGTCAGAAGGGGATGCGGGTGATCCTCGACCGGCACCGGCCGACCAGCGCGGGCCAGACCGCGCTCTGGTACACGGCGGGCGTCCCGGAGACCACGTGGATCAACGACTGGAAGATGCTCGCCCAGCGCTACGCGGGCAACACCACGGTCATCGGCGCGGACCTGCACAACGAGCCGCACGCCGAAGGCACCAACCCGGCCGCGACCGGTTCGTGCTGGGGCTGCGGCGACACCGCCCGCGACTGGCGGCTGGCCGCGGAACGAGCGGGCAACGCGATCCTGGGTGTGCAGCCGAACTGGCTGATCTTCGTCGAGGGCGTGAGCTGCCCGAGCGGCGGGCTGTCGAACGTGTGGGACGGCGACCCGTCCAACGACGAGGACTGCGGCTGGTGGGGCGGGAACCTCTCGAAGGCGGGCCAGTTCCCGGTGCGCCTGAGCGTGCCGAACCGACTGGTCTACTCCCCGCACGAGTACGCCACCTCGGTCTACAACCAGCCGTGGTTCAGCGCCCCGAACTACCCGGCGAACATGCCGGGGATCTGGGACAAGTACTGGGGTTACCTGTACAAGCAGAACATCGCGCCGCTGATGATGGGCGAGTTCGGCACGACGCTGGCCAACCCGGTCGACAAGGTGTGGCTGGAGAACCTGATGGCCTACACCGGGACCGGCGTCAACGGCATCTCGTTCACGTACTGGTCGTGGAACCCCAACTCCGGTGACACCGGCGGCATCGTCGGCGACGACTGGACGACGGTCAACCAGGCGAAGCAGAACATCCTGCAGCCCTACCTGATCCCGCCCACCGGTGGCGGTCCCGGCCCGACGACCACCACCACCGGTGGCGCGGGCGCGTGCAAGTCGGCGTGGAAGCTGGACAACTCCTGGCAGGGCGGCTTCCAGGGTTCGCTGACCGTCACGAACACCGGGACGAGCGCCGCGAACCCGTGGACTGTCGTGTTCACGCTGCCCAGCGGGGTCACCATCTCCAACGGCTGGAACGGAACCTTCGGCCAGGCCGGCACCACGGTCACCGTGACGGCGCCGTCGCACAGCCCGTCCCTGGGTGCGGGAGCGGCAGTGTCACTCGGATTCACCGCCAACGGCACAACCGCGGCCCCTGCGGCCGTCACCTTGAACAGGGCGGCCTGCACGTGACAGCACCCGGCCGCGGTGCTGTGCGGGCATCGCGGCCGGGTGTGTCCGGCGATCAGGCGGTGGCGCGAGCCGCCAGGCCCTCGATGACGACGGTCAGCTTCTCGGTGACCTCGGGGTCGTCGACCGGGTGGAGGTCGGCGAACCGGACCACCGAGCTGGGGATCGACAGCGTCAGGTCCTCGGCGACAGCGGCACCGGCGATGGTGGCGGCCTTGCGGGCCTCGTCCTGGGCCCACACGCCGCCGTACTGGCCGAACGCGGTGCCGACGACGGCGACGGGCTTGCCGGACAGGGCGCCCGCGCCGTAGGGGCGCGACAGCCAGTCGATGGCGTTCTTCAGCACGGCGGGAATCGTGCCGTTGTACTCGGGCGAGACCAGGAGCACGGCGTCGGCCTCACCGGCGGCCTCGCGCAGCTTGGTCGCGGCGGCGGGAACGCTGCCCTCGGCGTCGAGGTCCTCGTTGTAGAACGGCACCGTGTCCAGGCCGTCGTACACGCCGACCTCGACGTGCTCCGGCGCGATCTGCACGGCGGCCTCGGCGAGCCTGCGGTTGTGCGATCCGGCGCGAAGGCTGCCGACGAGGGTGAGGATGCGGACGGCCATGGCGTACTCCCAGGGTGAGGCTGTGTGTCGGGCGATCATCCGACTAAACGGGACGCGTCCCGTTTATCTTCCCGGCTAGGCTGTAGAGGTGATCGACGGCACACGCCTGCCCCTCGCCGGCGCGGAAACACAGCTGCGTGCGGACGCGGTGCGCAACCGGGCCCGCCTGCTGGAGGCCGCGGCCCGGCTGGCGGCCTCACGCGGCGCCGCGGCCATCACGATGGAGACCGTGGCCGCCGAGGCCGGGGTCGGCAAGGGCACCGTGTCCCGTCGCTTCGGCGATCGCAACGGACTGCTCCAGGCCCTGCTGGACCACGCGGAACAGCAGTTCCAGGAAGCGTTCATCAGCGGTCCGCCGCCGCTGGGGCCCGGCGCCGACGCGGGTGCGCGGCTGCGGGCGTTCGGACCGGCGCTGCTCCGCCACGAACGCGCCCACCTCGACCTCTACCTGGCCGCGGAACCCGGCCCCGGCCGCCGCTTCTCGGTTCCGGCCAGGCTGGTGCGCCACCTCCACGTCACGACACTGGTGCGCGCGGCCCTCCCGGACGCCGACGCCGAACTGCTCGCCCACACCCTGCTGTCCTCAGTGGACGTCGTGCTGGTCGACCACCTCGTCCGCGGGCACCGGATGACGCTGGAACGGGTGGAGGCCGGCTGGCTCGACCTGGTCGACCGGCTCCTGCCGGAACGGGGCTGACGGTCCAGGCGGCCGGGCTCTGCCACGTCGCCGCGCCGCACCAGCCAGGCCTCGGCCTGGTGGACCTTCACCGACCCGTGCCAGGAGTCCCTCGCGCTCCGGCGACTTCTGGGCGCCGGCGCGGGAGGTCTGGCATCTCGACGACGACTACCCCGCCCGGACCCTCGATGCTGGACCGAACAGTGTTGCGAGGTAGCGGCTGAACGGCGCTTGTCGGCGTCGTCCAGCTCACCCTACGGTCATGTGGGAGCGCTCCCAGAAATCCCGTCGACGAGGACGGAGAACCTCACGACATGAGATCGCAACCCCTAGGCCTGCTCGCTTCCGCACTGGTGGTGACACTCGCCGCGACCACGTTTCCCGCGGCAGGCACAGCCGTGGCGGCGGAGTACGAGCGCGTGCTCAACGGCAAGTTCGACAGCGGTGCCGCCGATCCCTGGTGGAGCAGCGCCGGTGTGACCAACCGCGTGACCGGCGGCGAGCTGTGCGCGTCGGTGACGAGCGGAACCACCAACCCCTGGGACGCCCTGGCCGGCCAGAACGGCGTGCCGTTCGAGAGCGGGCAGTCCTACACGTTCTCGTTCGACGCCCACGCGACCACCGCGCAGACCGTCGCCGCCGCGGCGGGCGAGAGCGTGAGCCCGTACCGCGGCATCGCCCGGCAGGAGTTCGCGCTCACCTCGGCCAAGCAGCACTTCACCTTCACCTTCACGTCCACATTGGACTTCCCGGACGCGGGCAACGGCCAGGTCGCCTTCCAGCTGGGCGGCCAGTCCGCCGACAACACGATCTGCGTGGACAACGTCTCGCTGACCGGGGGCGTGAAGCCGCCCGGCGGCGTGACTCCCAATCCCACCAAGAAGGTTCAGGTCGACCTGGTGGCGTACGTGCCGGGCCTGCCCAAGCGCGCCACGCTCGTCTCGACCGCCACCACGCCGCAGACGTGGACCCTCAAGAACTCCGCGGGCGCGGCGGTGGCTTCCGGCCTGACCACGCCGAAGGGTGCTGACGCGGCGTCCGGCGACTCGGTGCACCTGATCGACTTCTCGTCGTTCGACACGCCGGGCACCGGGTACACGCTGTCCGTCGGCACCGACAGCAGCTTCCCGTTCGACATCTCCGCCGACGCGATCAAGAAGCTGCGCTACGACTCGCTCGCGTTCTTCTACCACCAGCGCAGCGGTATCCCGATCGACGCGCAGTACGTGGGCACCGAGTACGCGCGCCCGGCGGGTCACGTCAACGTCGCACCCAACCAGGGCGACAACAACGTGCCGTGCCGGGCCGATCTCGCCTGTGGCTACACGCTCGACGTGCGCGGTGGCTGGTACGACGCGGGCGACCACGGCAAGTACGTCGTCAACGGCGGCATCTCGGCCTGGCAGCTGCTCAACTCCTACGAGCGGGCCACGCGAGTCGGTGACGCCTCG
>JAVXWK010001134.1:0-8574 GCA_032230575.1 Pseudonocardiales bacterium
TCCGGCCGTCGCGCAACCCCTTGAGCGCGAACCCGGGCGCCGCACTCGGTGTCATTCGCACCGCGTATCGCACAAGGTCGCCAACCTGCTCGGTGTCGGCCTGCTCGGTGCCCGCCTGCTCGGTGTCGGCCTGCTCGGTGTCGGCCTGCTCGGTGCCCGCCCGCTCGATGCCCGCCTGCTCGGTGCCCGCCTGCTCGGCGCTGGCCTGCTCGTTGCCCGCCCGCTCGGGGAGCTTCGCACTGCCCAGCCGTGCGGTGATCTCATCGAGGGTTCTGAGCTTGCCCAGCTCGACGGGGTCGACCTCAGGCAGACCAGGAACACTGCGCCGCACCGCCGACAGGATCTCGACCCGCTTGATCGAATCAATCCCCAGATCAGCTTCGAGATCCATGTCGCCCGACAACATCTCCGCCGGGTAGCCGGTCTTCTCCGCGACCACGTCCAGCACGAGCCGCTCCAGACCTGGTACGGCCTCGGGCTCGGGCTCGGGCACCACGGATTCATCCGTCAGCCCCGACGGCACAACCTGGCCACCCAGCCGTTCGGTGATCTCACCCAACGTCCGCAGCTTGCCCAGCTCCACCGGATCGACCTCGGGCAGCCCCGGCACGCTGCGCCGCACGGCGGACAAGATCTCGACGCGCTTGATCGAATCAATCCCGAGATCAGCCTCGAGGTCCATCCCGCCGTCCAGCATCTCCGCCGGATAACCGGTCTTCTCCGCCACCACGTCGAGGACGAGCTGCTCCAGACCCGACGTGGCTTCAGCCCTGGGCTCCGCAAGCACGACTACCGGTTCCTCTGTCGGCACCGGCGCCGCAACCTCGCCACCGAGCCGCCCAGTGATCTCACCGAGGGTCCTGAGCTTGCCCAGCTCGACCGGGTCGACCTCGGGCAGACCAGGAACACTCCGCCGCACCGCCGACAGGATCTCGACCCGCTTGATCGAGTCGATCCCCAGATCCGCCTCCAGATCCATGTCGGCCGACAACATCTCCGCCGGGTAGCCGGTCTTCTCCGCGACCACGTCCAGCACCAGCTGTTCCAGACCAGGCACGACAGCGACCGGCTCGGTGGCCGGAGCCGGAGCAACGGGACCGGGTGCGCCGCCGTTGAGGCGGTGGATGACCTCGCCGAGGGTGCGGAGCTTGCCCAACTCCGTGGGCTCCAACGTCGGCAGACCCGACACGGTACGACGAACCGTCGCCAGGATCTCCACCCGCTTGATCGAATCGATCCCCAGATCAGCCTCGAGGTCCATGTGCGGCGCCAGCATGTCCGCCGGATAGCCGGTCTTGTCCGCCACCACGTCCAGCACCAGACGCTCCACATCGGACACCGGAGCGACAACGGGAGCAGCAGCGACAACGGGAACAGCAGCGACAACGGGAACAGGAACGACAACGGGAACAGCAGCGGGAGCAGGAACGACAACAGACTGCACCGCGTCGACCGGCGGGTAGGGCTTGCCGTAGTTCGCGCCGCTCAGCTTCTTCACCATGCGCGGCTTCGCCGGCTCGGCCTTCTCCACCGGCGGCGCGACGTGCGCCCACAGTGCGTCGAAATCGGCGGCGACGCCGTTCACGGCCAGTGTGCCCAGTGCCTCGAACAACGCCGTGACGCCGTGCTTGCCCTTGCGGTCCAGCGACACGGCCACGTGCGGCCGCGTGCCGAGGATGCGGCCCACCAGGCCGGTCAGCACGGAGCCGGCACCGATCTCGACGAACGTGCGGACGCCCGCCGCGTACATCGCCTCGATCTCCTCGACGAAACGTACCGGCGCGGCCAGGTGGCCGGCGATGCGTTCCCGGATCGACGCGGGCTCCAGCGGGTACACGGCGGCATCGGTGTTGCCGTACACCGAGATGCGCGGCTGCTCGACGTCCACGCCGTCGAGGAACGCCCGCAGGGGCTCACTCGCGGGAGCCACCAGCGGCGAGTGAAACGCCGTGGCGGTCTCCAGTCGGCGCCAGGTCACTCCGGCACGGTCCAGCAGCCCGGTGGTCTCAGCGATGCCACGAGCAGAGCCGGACACGACGACCTGGTCGGGGGCGTTGTAGTTCGCGACCCACGCACCATCCACACCGGACACGATCGACTCGACCAGGTCCGCCGGCGCGCTCACCGCGACCATCATGCCGCCGACCGACGCGGCGTCACGCATCGCCTCGCCGCGGGCACGCGCCAGGCGCACCAGCGTCTCCGACGAGATCGCACCGGCGGTGTGCAGAGCCACCAGCTCACCGAAACTGTGACCGGCCACGGCGTCCGGCGACACCTTCAGCGCGTCGAGCAGTGCCAGCTGCGCCAGTGACGCGACGGCCAGCGCCGGCTGGGCGCACTCGGTCGCGGTCAGCGCGGCCTGCTGCTCGGCGCGTGCCTCGTCGGTGAACACGGGCACCGGGAACACCAGACGGTGCACCGGGTCGATCGAGGCGGACCTGTCCCAGGCGGCGCGCGCGGCGGGGAACTCCATGGCCAGGTCCGCGCCCATGCCGACGTACTGGCTGCCCTGACCGGCGAACAGGAAGCCCACCTGGCCCGTCGCAGCGTCACCGGCCGCATAGGTCACACCGGTCGGCGTGTCGAACGACGACGACGGCCGCACGCCGATCGCCGACACGGCGAACGACAGCTTCTCGGCCAGTTCTTCCGTCGATGACGCGACCACGGAGAGCCGCGCGGAATCTGTTGAGACGAAAGAATGTTGCGACGTACGCGCCACGTCGGCGAGCGAACCCGACAGGTCCACCTGGCCGATGCGCGTCACGAGCTCCTCCGGCGTGGCGGCGGAGAGCAGCACCAGTGCGGCCGGCGCGTCCGATACCCGCCATGGCGAACGACCGTTGCCCGACGGCACGTACTCCTCCAGCGTCAGGTGGAAGTTGCTGCCGCCGAAACCGAAGCTCGACACGGACGCGCGACGCGGGTGGTCCGACGAACGGATCCACGGACGTGCCGCGGTGTTCAGGTACAGCGGCGACGACTCCAGGTCCAGCTTGGGTGACGGCGCGTCGACCTTGATCGTCGGCGGCAGCACCTTGTGGTGCAGCGCCAGCACGGCTTTCAGCATGCCCGCCGCACCCGCGGCGGACTTCGTGTGCCCGATCTGCGACTTCACCGAACCCAGTGCGCACCACTGCGAGTCGGCGCGCCCGCTCTCGCTGAACACCGTGCGCAGCGCGGTGAACTCCGCCAGGTCACCGGCCGTCGTGCCCGTTCCGTGTGCCTCCACGAGCTCGACGGTGTCCGGACCGTAACCCGCCGACGAGTACGCGCGGCGAAGCGCTCGTGCCTGCCCGTCCGGCAGCGGGGCGTAGATCGCGGTGGAACGCCCGTCCGAAGCGGTGCCGACTCCCTTCAGCACGGCGTAGACGTGGTCACCGTCGCGTTCGGCGTCGGCGAGCCGCTTCAACGCGAACATCACCAGACCCTCACCGAGGATCGTGCCGTCGGCGTCGGCGGAGAACGGCTTGCAGTCACCGGACGGCGACAGCGCCGGGGTCTTGCTGAAGCACATGTACATCGTGATGTCGTTCAGCGTGTCGACGCCACCGGTGATCACCATGTCCGACTGGCCGAGCATCAGTTCGTTCACACCCGCCTGCACCGCTGCCAGCGAGGAGGCGCACGCGGCGTCGGTGGTGCAGTTCGTGCCGTGCAGGTCGAACTTGTTGGCGATCCGGCCCGCGACGACGTTCGACAACAGGCCAGGGAACGACGCCTCCTGCCACGGCACGTAGTGCGAGGAGATGCTGTCGCACACCGACTCGGCGTCGGGAACACCGTGGTCGCGCAAGGCCTTGAGCCAGACAGGGCGTTGCAGCCGCGACGCCATCGTCGCCAGCAGCTCCAACGGCGCGGTGCCGAGGATCACCGAGACCCGGTCCCGGTCCACTGAGGACATATCGCCACGGGAGGCGTCCCGCAGCACCTGGTCGGCGACGATCAGGCTCAGCAGCTGCGTGGTGTCCGTCGCCGCCAGCTGGTTCGGCGGGATTCCGTACGCCAGCGGGTCGAAGTCGACCGGGTCGAGGAACGCCCCGCGTTTGCCGTAGGTCTTGTCCGGTGTGGACGGATCGGCGTCGTAGTAGTCGTCGATCAGCCAGTGGGACGCGGGCACGTCCTTGACCTGGTCGTCACCCCTGAGCACGGAACGCCAGAAGCCGTCGGCGTCAGGCGAGCCGGGAAGCAGAGCGCTCACACCGACTACCGCGACGGGAATGCGATCGGACATGGTCGACACCTCAGTTCAGCTTGCGCGGGACGAAGGAGAAGGCGTCAGCGGGAACCGGCACGCCGTACGTGCGGAGCTGGTGGGCACGGGTGATCACCGCGGCGCCCTCCAGCAGGTTGAGCGCCACCTGGACGACGGTGCGTTCGGAGGGCGCCGCCAGGAACGACTCGGCGGTCCAGCGGTTGAACGCGCCCATCGCGGGGCCGCACCAGATCTGGAAGTCGACCCGGCGCGACGAATCGCCGTCGATCGCCCAGCGCGACGCCTTGCCGAGGTACCAGCGGAACACCAAAGCCATGCGGTGCTTGGGATCCTCCTCCGCCCTGGCGAGCTCGGCCGGGTCGCGGTCACGCCAGAACGCGGCCGTGCCGGCCCAGATCTCGGAGATGGGCGCCCTCAGCACGTCGCGTTCCAGCCGTGCCCGCACCGCGGCGGGGATGTCGTCCAGTCCGGGACAGGTCCGGTACACCTCGTACAGCTGGGCCGCGCGGGGCGCGAACATCGTGCCGCGCCGCAGGACCTGCAGCTTCACACCCTGTTCGAACATGTCGGCGGCAGGCGCCATGATCACGTCCGCGATGTCGGCGTCGGCGAGCATCTTCTTCGCCTCGTCGGAGATCCCGGCCTCGACGCACGCCTGGTTCACCGACCCGGTGACGACGTACGCCGCGCCGAGTGCGAACGCGGCGGCGACACCTTCCGGCGTGCCGAGGCCTCCAGCCGCGCCGACCCGGATCGGCCGCGAGTAGCGCTGCCGCCGCACGATCTCGTCGCGCTGACCGATGATCGCCGGGAGCAGCGACACGAGCGGCCGGTTGTCGGTGTGGCCGCCGCTGTCCGACTCGACGGTGATGTCCTCGGCGACCGGGATCCGCGTGGCCAGACCGGCCTCGTCCATCGTGATGTGGCCGCGTTCCAGGAGCAGCTCCAGGATGTCCTCTGGCGCGGGCGACATGAACTGTGCCGCGACTTCGGGGCGTGACACCTTCGCGAAAACCCTTGTCCTGCGCACGACCTGGCCGCTCGCGTCGATCCGCAGTCCCGCCACGGCACACCGCACGACCGCGGGTGTGAGGCCCATGAACGCCGAGGCGGACACGATCGGCACGCCGCGCCGCACGAGCAGCTCGGCGACGCTCTCCTCGATCGCGAGCTCGTTCGGCGAGTGGATCAGGTTCACACCCCAGTTGGGCAGGTCGCCGATCTCGCTGACGAGCAGATCCACCGCGTCCGCGACCCGTTGCGGCGCAAGGCCACCGGCGCCGAAGAACCCGAGCATCCCGGCGCGGGCCATCGCGATGACCATGTCGGTGGTGGCGATGCCGTTCGCCATCTCCCCCGCGATGTAGGGGAACCGCACGCCGTGCACCTCGCAGAACGACCGGTCGCCCAGCCACTCCGGGTACAGCGGGGGCAGCGTGCCGAGCAGCCGGTAGCCGGCGTCACCGCCGAGCGCCTCGCCGCCGAGCGCGACTCCGACCCCGTGGCCCTGGCCCTGGCCGGTCTTCGCGGTCACGATGTGCACGGGCTCGCGCACCTCGCTCGCGATCTCCGCTATGCCCTCCGAGTCGAACGCGGCGGCCCGCCCACCCGGAATCCAGGTCGCGACCGGTGCATGTGTTCGCCGGAAATCAATCACCTGCGCAGTGGTCAAGCCGTGGTCCGCCGACACGGTGTCCCCTTCATGCAGTGGAAATGATGCAACGCACCCTCTGTCACGTCTCATCTCGCGCCCTGGGTCGGCCGAGTGCGCATATTTCTTCTAGGCTTCGTCTCAATTGCGAACAGGAGTGCGAACCAGTGACCACTCGCCTGCCGACCGCCATGTGGCTGCTCCACCTGGCGCTGCCGCTGCTGGGCCTCTGGCTACTGGTCGCGCGACCTTCGTTCGACCTCCGCTGGGAAGATCATCGGGCGCACTTCTGGCTGGTGGCGGGTGCCGCGGTGATCAGCACGGGCCTTGCCGCGCGGATCAACGAGCAGGCCCGTGCGCGGTCTGACGCCCGCCTGTTCCTCGTGTCATCGGCGTTCGTGGCGGCGTCCGGCTTCCTCGCCCTGCACGCGGTCTTCACGCCGGGCGTGCTCGTGCACAGACCGAACGAAGGCTTCTCCACGGCAGCGCCGATCGGGCTGTTCGTCGCGAGCCTGATCGCCGTCCTGTCGGCCGTCGAGTTCAGTTCCGCTGGTTCCGAACGGATTGTCCGATGGCAGATTGCCGCGCGTTTCGCGTTGGTGGTCGTACTTGTCGCCGGTGCGTTTCTCAGTTTTCGGCCACAGTCGACCGAGACATATGTCCCGGTCGCCGTCGCGGGGTGCGCGCTGTACGTGGTCGCGGCCTTGCGCTATTTCCTCGTGCATCGCCGCCGGCCCGCGGCGATCCTGCTCAGCGTCATCACGGCGTACGTACTGCTCGCCGAGGCACTGGTAGCGATGGTGTTCTCCCGCAACTGGGCCGCCTCCTGGTGGGAGTGGCATCTGCTGATGCTGCTGGCGTTCGGCTTCGTCGCCTACAGCGCGCATGTGCAATACCAGCGCGAAGGAACACGATCGGGGCTGTTCAACAGTGTCTCGCTCGAACAGACCCTCGCGGCGGTCCGCCGCGAACACACCGAGGCACTGGAAGCCCTCGTCGAGTCCATGACGGACGCACCGTCGAAGGACGTCGGCCGCGTGACGGCACGCCTGGCCGCGCAGTTCGGCCTGACCGAACGCCAGACCGAGGTGCTCCACCAGGGCGCCGCGGCCGTCGTGCGGGAACGAGACCAGGCGCGACGTCTGGAGGCGTTGGTCGAGGTCGGTCTGCTCGCACGGGTCGGCCACGCCGAGGACCAGCTGCTCGACACGGTCTGCCGCCTTGCCGCGCCGTTCGGCCAGGTGCGCATCCGGATCATGCGGAACGGGCGGCTGGAGACGGTCGCGGGCACGCTCGACGGTGACGCGGCATCGTTCCCGCTGATGGTGAAGGACCGTTCGGCAGGTGTGCTCGAGGTGGCGGGCGGCGACCCCGCGGACCCGGTGCTGCGCTCACTCGCGGGCCAGGTGTCGACGGCGCTGGAGAACACGCGGCTCTACTGGCACCTGGACGGCCTGTTCCGGTCCTACCTCTCGCCGGACGTCGCGCAGGCACTGATCGCCGACCCGGCGCAGGCGGCGCTGGGCGGCGCGACGGCCGAGATCACCGTGCTCATCGCCGACCTGGCGGGCTTCACGTCCTTTTCGGAACGCTCCGCTCCCGCCGCGGTGGTCACGATGCTGAACACCTACTACGGTGCCGTCGTGCCGCACATCCTCGGCCACGGCGGAACCGTGACACAGTTCGTCGGCGACGCGATCATCGCCCTGTTCAACGCGCCTGTCCCCCAACCGGATCACGCCCTGCGCGCGGCCCGCGCGGCGCTGGCTTTGCAGGCCGCCGCATCCGGCGTGGCCGAGGACGGCTGGCCCCGATTCCGCGTCGGCGTCAGCACGGGTCCCGCGCTGGTGGGCAACATCGGCAGCGAGTCCATGCGCCACTTCACCGCGATCGGCGACACCGTGAACCTCGCCGCACGCCTGGAGGGCGCGGCCCCCGCCGGCGGCGTGGTGATCAGCGCGGCCACTCGCACCGGTCTCGGGGACGCGGCCGTCGTGCCGCTCGAACCCGTTGTCGTGAAAGGCAAAGCGGCGCCCGTCGAGGCGTTCCTGCTGACGGGAGTCGATCATGTCGCTTGACCTGCTGCTCGACTCCGTGATCGCGACCGCGCAACACCTGACGGGTTCCTCCGCCGGATCGATCGCGCTGCTCGAGGGTGACGAACTGGTCTTCCGCGCCGCCTCCGGCCCGAAAGCCGCGGCGATCATCGGTCTGCGGCTGCCCGTCGGGCGGGGCATCGCGGGCTACGCGGTGAGCTCCGGCCAGGCCGTGGCGCTCGACGACGTCTCGGCAGACCCTCGCTTCGCCCGCGACCTCGCGGAGTCCCTCGGTCACGTGCCGCACGGCATAGTCGCGGTGCCCCTGGACACCGACGACGAGGTCGTCGGTGTGCTCGAACTTCTCGACCCGGCCGGTTCCGCCGCACTGGACGTCCTGTCGCTGCTCGCCCGCCAGGCCGCGCTGGCGGTGGCACTCGCGCGGTCGTTCGACGCACTCGCGGGCGACACCGAGGCAGCCGCACTCGCGGTCGAGCTGAGCAGACTGGGCACGCGCGAACGGGCGCTGCTGCGAGCGTTCCTGGACTACGTCGGATGAGGCCCGCCTGGTCGTGGCAGTTCGACAGGCCCACCGTCCGCGACGTCACGCTCCCGATCACCCGCGACTGGGCGTGGGGCGGCTCGTCGGGCGACGACGTGAAGGTCGC
>JAVXWK010001136.1:0-8840 GCA_032230575.1 Pseudonocardiales bacterium
GCAGCTGCCGTTCCTGAGCGACCTCACCGCCGCGGCGACGCTCGACCCGAACACGGTGACCCAGCAGGAGATGGTGGACCGCCTCACGACGGGCCTCATCGGCTTCCTCACCGGCACGGCGCTCAGCGTCGTGCTGCTGCTGATCGGCACGGTGTTCCTGTCCGGCTTCATCACCGTCGTCGTGGGCCACGCCGTGCTGGGCCGGCCTGTCACGTTCGGCCAGGCGTGGGACGAGTTCAAGCCGCGTCTGCTGCCCTTGCTCGGCGCGACGCTGCTGAGCACCCTCGTGATCATGGTCGGCGTGGTCCTCTGCATCATCCCCGGCGTCTGGGTCGGCGTGATGTTCTCGCTGATCGGCCCCGCGCTGGTGCTGGAGCGCTGCGGCGTCGGCACCGCGTTCAGCCGCTCGCGGGCCCTCGTGAACGGCGCGTGGTGGCGGACGTTCGGCATCCTGCTGCTCGCCGCGATCATCAGCGGCATCATCAGCTGGATCATCAGCCTCCCGTTCGGCCTGCTCGGCGCGGCGACGACCGGTTTCTCCGACGACCCGACGGCGGCGCTGAGCGCGGGTTCGCTGGTGCTGTCGGCGATCGGCGGCATCATCGCGTCGACGATCACGCTGCCGTTCTCGTCCGCGGTCAACGTGCTGGTCTACGTCGACCGCCGGATGCGCGCGGAGGGCATGGACATCGAACTTCAGCGGGCCGCGGGACATGGCGGTATCTGACGTACCGGTAGATCTCGACCGCGACGAGGCCAGGGAGGCGGCCGCCAGGGAGCTGAGCGACCCGGCGTACGTCTCCGACGACCCGAACCCGATCGAACGCGCCTTCCGCTGGGTGCTGGACAAGCTGGGTGTGTTGTTCGCGGGTGTGGGCGGCATGAACGGCATCACCGCGATCACGGTCCTCGTCGTGGTCGCGGTGATCATCGTGATCGTCATCAGGCTCCGCGTCGGCCGCACGGTCCGTGCCGCGCGGTCCGCCGGCTCCGTGTTCGGCGGCAAGGTCATGACCGCCGCCGAACACCGGGCGGCGGCTGAACGCGCCGCGGCGGCAGGAGATCTGGCCGAGGCCGTGCGCGAGCGCTTCCGCGCGGTGGTGCGGGAACTGGAGCAGCGCGGCGTGCTCGACCCGCGAGCCGGCCGTACGGTGGACGAGGTGGCGATCGAGGCGGGGCGGGCGATTCCGGTGCTGGCGGACGACCTGCGTGGCGCGGCCGTGCAGTTCGACGACGTCTGGTACGGCGGCAGGCCCGCCACGGCGCAGGGGTATCAGCAGCTGGTCTCGGTGGACGACAGGGTGCGCGCATGACGGCGGTGTCCCCCGACGCCGGGCGGATCTGGACCGCCGCGCGCGGGCCGTTGCTGATCGGCGTGATCATCCTGTTCGCGGCTGTCGTCATCACGTTGATCCGCGGTGGTGGCGAGGGCGGTTCCCTGGATCCGCGTTCGTATCGGCCTGAGGGCAGCCACGCTGTGGTCGCACTGCTGGAGCAGAACGGTGTCCGGGTCGAACGGACGGAGGATGTGTCCACGGTGTCGTCGCTGGAGGGCGCGACATTGTTCGTGACGCAGCCGAACCTGATCGCCCCGCAGCGCCTGGAAGACCTGAGCAAGCGTGCCGCGGCCACCGTGCTGCTCGCGCCCGCGGCTCCCGAGCTTCGCCGGGTGGAGGTGGAGACCCGCGAGCCCGGCTGCCCGCTGGCCGCCAAGGCGGGTGCGGCCAAGACCGGCGGGTTCGTGTACGACGGCGAACAGCGTTGCTACGACTCGACTCTGGTCCGCACGGGCACGGTGACGACACTCGGGTTCGGCGCGATCTTCACCAACCGCGACCTCGACTCCGACGGCAACGCGGCGCTCGCGTTGTCGTTGCTGGGCAAGCACGAACGGCTCGTCTGGTACATGCCGTCGGCCGCGGACCGCTCGCAGCAGAAGTCGTTCTCGGACCTGGTCCCGGACGGCTGGAAGTTCGGTGCGTTCCAGCTGGGCGTCGCGGCCGTGGTGATCGCGCTGTGGCGGGCGCGCAGGCTGGGCCGCGTGGTGACCGAGCCGCTGCCGGTGGTGGTGCGCGCGGCCGAGACCGTGGAGGGCAGGGCGCGGCTGTACCGCAGTTCGCGCGCGTCCACGCACGCTGCTCTTGTGCTGCGCCAGGCTTCGCGTGACCGGCTGGCACCTCTGCTCGGGCTGCCGGTGGGCGAGGACGTGTCGGTGGAGGTCGCGCGCAGGACGTCGCGGTCCGTCGTGGACGTCAGGACTTTGCTCTATTCGCAAGAGCCGGTGGACGACCGGGGGCTGGTCGCGCTGGTGTCGGAGCTCGATGCCGTGGAGAACGAGGTACGCAGGGGATGACTGTCACCGTCTCGACCGAGGAAGCACGCTCGGCGCTGGTCGCGTTGCGCACGGAGATCGGCAAGGCCGTGGTGGGCAACGACTCCGCCGTGACGTCGTTGATCCTCGCGTTGCTGTGCAAGGGGCACGTGCTGCTGGAGGGCGTGCCGGGTGTCGCGAAGACGTTGCTGGTGCGGGCGATGGCCCGAGCGCTGGACCTGTCGACCACGCGAGTGCAGTTCACGCCGGACCTGATGCCCGGCGACCTGACCGGGTCGCTGGTCTACGACTCGCACAACGCCGCTTTCTCGTTCCGCGAGGGGCCGGTGTTCACGAATCTCCTGCTGGCGGACGAGATCAACCGGACGCCGCCGAAGACGCAGGCCGCGTTGCTGGAGGCGATGGAGGAGCGGCAGGTGTCGGCCGACGGCAAGACCCGGCCGCTGCCGTCGCCGTTCATCGTCGTCGCGACGCAGAACCCGGTCGAGTACGAGGGCACCTATCCCCTGCCCGAGGCGCAGCTGGACCGGTTCCTGCTGAAGGTGACCATGCCGATTCCGGCGCGCGAGCACGAGATCGACGTGCTGACGCGGCACGCTTCCGGCTTCGATCCGCGTGATCTCTCCTCGTTGTCCCCCGTCGCCGGCGCGGCGCACCTGGACGCTGGTTCGGCCGCGGTGCGTGCGTTGACCGTGGCGCCTGAGGTCATCGCATACGTGGTGGACGTGTGCAGGGCTACTCGGCAGTCCCCCGCGGTGCGCCTCGGGGTTTCTCCGCGTGGCGCGACGGCTCTGCTCGCCGTCGCGCGGGCGTGGGCGTGGTTGTCCGGGCGTGACTACGTGACGCCGGACGACGTGAAGGCGTTGGCGCGTCCGGCTTTGCGGCACCGGCTGGAGCTGCGCCCGGAGGCCGAGCTGGAGGGTGTGACGGCGGACGGCGTGCTGGACGGCGTGCTCGGCACGGTCCAGGTGCCGCGCTGACGTGGCGCTCACGGGCCGCGCGGGGCTGCTCGCGCTCATCGGTGTTCTCGTCGTCGGGTTCTTCTTGCCTTCCTGGCAAGGGATTCTCTTGCTCCTCGGCGTGCTGGTCCTGTGCGTTCTCGTGGACCTGGCGCTGGCGGGCGGGGTTCGGCGGCTGACGTTCTCCCGTTCCGGGGCCACCTCGGTGCGGACGGGTGAGCTGTGCACGGTGTCGCTGACCGTGCGGAACCCCGGGCGGCGGGTGCGGGGCGTTCTTCGGGACGCCTGGGCGCCTTCCGCCGGTGTGGTGGCGGATCGGGTTTCGGTTGACGTGCCCGCGGGTGGCTCGCGGACGTTTGCTTTCGAGCTGCGACCAGTGCGTCGCGGGGATCGCGTTTCCGACCGTGTGACCGTGCGGTCTGTCGGGCCGTTGGGGATCGCGGCGCGGCAGGGCTCGCACGTCGTGCCGTGGACCGTGCGCGCGTTGCCCCCGTTCCACAGCCGTCGCCACTTGCCGCCGTTGCTGGAACGCTTGCGCGAGCTGGACGGCCGCCGGGCATCGTTGATCCGTGGCGCCGGTACGGAGTTCGACTCGTTGCGCACCTACGTGATCGGCGATGACGTGCGGTCGATCGACTGGCGTGCCTCGGCTCGCTCGTCCGATGTCGTGGTGCGGACGTGGCGCCCTGAGCGCGACCGGCAGGTGACGATCGTGCTCGACACCGCCCGCACCGCGGCGGGACGCGTCGACGGCGCTCTGGGTGGCCTGCCGCGGCTCGACACGTCGATGGACGCCGCGTTGTTGTTGTCCGCCTTGGCTTCGCACGCGCGGGACCAGGTCGACTTCCTCGCGTTCAGCACCAAGGTGCGGGCTTCGGTGCCGCGGGCCACGCTGCCTGTCCTGGTGCAGGCGATGGCTCCTCTGGAAGCCGAACTGGTGGAGTTCGACGCTCGCGGTGTGGTCGCCGAGGTGCTGCGCCGGGCCGGTCGGCGTTCGCTGGTCGTGCTGCTGACGTCGTTGGAACCGTCGATCGAGCACGGGTTGCTGCCGTTGTTGCCCGCCTTGGCTTCCCGGCACCGCTTGCTGATCGCCTCGGTGTCCGATCCCGCCGTGCACGCGATGGCTGCGGCTCGGGGCGACCTGGAGTCCGTTTATGCCGCTGCTGCTGCGGAACGGACGTTGGCCGAACGCCGCCGTCTGACCGCTTTGCTCGCACGGCACGGCGTGGACGTTGTGGACGCACTGCCCGACGAACTGCCGCGCGCGCTCGCGGACCGCTACCTGTCGTTGAAGGCCGCGGGCAAGCTCTAGTCGGTGCGCAGGCGAGCATGCGTGTGTATGTCGTGCCAGCCGTCCGCGTGGAGCAACGCTTTTCTCAGGGTTCCTTCGGCGGGGAAACCGAGCTTGGCGGCGACGCGGCACGACGCGACGTTGGCCGTCGAGTGCTGCAGGAACACCCGGTTGAAACTCATCACGTCGAAGGTCCACCGAGTCAGGGCGCGAGCCGCACGGACCGCGACCCCGTCTCCCCGCGCGGCGGGCAGCACCCAGTACGACAGCTGCGCCGCGCCCTCGAACAGCGAGATGGTGCGCAGACCGACCTGGCCGATCGCCTGATCGTCCTGGTCCGCGATCGCCCAGCTGGCATCCTGCTCGTCGTCCCAGCGCGGCTGCCAGGCCGCGATCCAGCCGAGGGCTTCGTCGTCGGTGTCCATGCGCCGCACGTGCCAGCGCTGGATGTCCGGGCAGTCGAACGCCGCCCTCACCGTCCCGGCATCGCTCGCGCGCCACGGCCGCAGCACCAGACCACCGGCATCGATCCGGGGCTGGCTCAGGCTCCGCAGCGCACCGGCGGGACGGACCGGGCTGACCAGAAGAGGCACGCGGTCATGATCCCAGCTAGTGGTGTGGCCCCTAGACCGAGGTGGGGGCGACGTCCTCACGTTCGCTCGCGTCCACGTCCCCGGTCTCGCCCTGCCGCGCCGCCCGTCGTCCGATGACGAACACGTAGAGCAGGAACAGGATCTCCGCGACCGCCCCGATGCCGACCCGTGCCCACGTCGGCAGACCGGACGGCGTCACGAACCCTTCCAGCACGCCGGAAACGAGCAGCACCACCACGAGCCCGAGCGCCACGGCCACCACCGAACGGCCCTCGGCGGCCAGCGCGGCGGTGCGGGTGCGTCTGCCGGGGTCGATCACCTGCCAGCCCAGGCGCATGCCGATGCCCGCTGCCACGAACACGGCCGTCAGCTCGAGAAGTCCGTGCGGGGCGAGGAGTCCCAGGAACTCCGGGCCGCGGCCGGCGCCGAACATCAGGCCGAGACCGACCGCGAGGTTCACCGCGTTGGTGAAGAGCAGGTAGATCGGCGGGATGGCGAACAGGATGCCCAGCAGCAGACAGGTCGCGGAGACCCAGGCGTTGTTCGTCCACACCTTCGCCGCGAACGACCCGGCAGGGTCGCTGGAGTAGTAGCTCTCGTAGCCGCCGCCGACCTTGGTCATCTCGCGCAGCTCGTCCGGCGCGGCGATGGTCGCCTGCACGTCCGGGTTCGAGGCGATCCAGGCCGCCATGATCCCGCTGAGCAGGTAGAACACCACGCCCGCCGGCACCCACCAGCGCCAGCCGAGGTAGATCGCGGCGGGCAGGCGGTGCGTGAAGAACTTCGTGAAGATCCGCCACGCGGGTGTGTGCGTGCCCGTGAGCTTTGACCGCGCCTGTGCGACCAGAGACGACAGCCGTTCAACTGTGGCCGGGTCCGGGGTCTGGCTGCGCACGACCGACAGGTGCGTCGTCACCCGCTGGTACAGCTCGATCAGCTCGTCGGCCTCGGCCCCGCTGAGCCTGCCCGACCTCTTCACCAGCTGTTCGAGCCGCTGCCACGACGCGCGGTGGCGATCGATGAACACGTCCAGATCCACGATGAGTCACACTATCCGCGTGGGGGACCTCGTTACCGGTGAAGCCGTAGTTCTGGACCTGCGCGTCGCTCAGCTCGCGAGCAGGGCGGTCGCGTTCGCGTTCGACGTCGCGGCCCAGTTCCTGCTGCTGGTGCTCGTGTTCCTGCTGGCGCCGGTCGGGTTCGACGACGCGCTGCAGTCCGCGATCGCCCTGTCGTTGCTGGTGCTCGTGCTCATCGGCTATCCGACCGCGGTCGAGTCGCTGTCGCGCGGCCGGTCGCTCGGCAAGCTCGTGATGGGCCTGCGGGTCGTGCGCGACGATGGCGGCTCGATCCGGTTCCGGCACGCCCTGGTGCGCGCGCTGGGCGGCTTCTTCGTGGACTTCTGGGCGCTCGGGCTGCTCGGCACGGTCGCGTTGTTCGTGTCGCTGTTCTCGTCGCAGGGCAAGCGGGTCGGCGACTACCTGGCGGGCACCGTCGTCATCCACACGCGCGTGCCGCGGCAGGAGGTCGAGCTGATCGGCATGCCGCCGCAGCTGGCCGAGTGGGCGCGCGGGCTGGACCTGTCGCAGCTGTCGGACGAGCTGGTGCTGGCGGCCCGGCAGTACCTGGCGCGCTATCACGAACTGGGCGAGCGGGCGCGCTGGGATCTGGGTTCGCGGCTGTCCCAGGACGTCGGTGCCGCCGTCCGATCGCCGCGGGCCGACTACACGCATCCGCACCCGTACCTGGCGGCGGTTCTGGCGGAACGGCGGCGGCGCGCGGCTGGTTAGGCCGCGATGTGCGGCGATACATGACAGTTCGGACATGACAGCTCGGACCTGACGACGCCGCCGAGGCCGCGCCGTCGGTGTGCCGGATCGGTTTCCACGTCGATGCGGCAGCCGTCGTGTTCGACGACATCGATCATGCTCCGATCCTGCCACGGGAGAGGCGTTCGGCTGCCTGTTCCCGGACCGCGAGGTACGAGATCGGCGCGTCCCCGTGCAGGGCTTCCCAGCGCGCGTTGTGCAGAGCGGTCCAGAGGCTGGCCGCCCAGGCGATCTCCAGTTCCTCCTGCGTGAACTCCCGTCGGCGAACCTCCTGGTAGGTGTCCAGGAACGCCTGCGAGCTCTCCACCGGCACCAGGGACGGTGGCGGCACGTTGGCGAACGCTCCGGCCGCCGCGCCCACCAGTGCGGCTTCCGGTTGCCAGGCCAGGCTGTCCCAGTCGTGCACGGCCCAGATCTCGCCGTCGTGCCAGCGGAGGTTCTGGGCCTCGAAGTCCGCATGCCCGAGCACACACGGCAGATCGGTGGCCAGCAGGCGTTCGCGGACCCGCTCGGCCGTGTCGGCGACGAGCTCGGGCACGACGCTCTGGTCGCGTTCGTCGAGGAAGCCGATCGCGGGCCACAGTCCGGGATCCGGGTGGTCCCAGCGCGCCCAGCGCGGGTTCGGCAGCGGAGGCGGAACGCTCACGCCGGCCAGCTCGGCCATCAGCCGCGCGAACACGGCCGCGTACTCGCGGGCGACGGCCGGGGAGTCGCCGCGCAGCATCACGCCGCCGGGCAAGGACTCCTCGGCGTGCACGGCGAGCGGACCGTCGAAGATCACCGCGGTGAGCGGGCGGGGGCACGGGAACCCCCGCTCCGCCAACCGGGCTTGAGCGGCGAGGCACGACTCGGCGCGGCCGTCGTCCTCGCGGACCTTCACGTAGACCTCGCGGCCGTTGGCCAGCCGCACGCCGAAGACCGAGGAGAGCGAGACCCGCTCGTACGGCACGGCGGCCGGGGCACCCCCCAGATGCTCCGCGCACCAGCCGCTCAGGTCGAATGTCACGCAGGCGACTCTGCCACGTGCGGCTGGTAGGGCATGCCGAACAGCTCGGCCATCAGCAGCGGGTTCATGTAGTCGTCGTAGCGCGTGATCTCGCCGTCGCGCAGGTGGATGATCGCGACGGCCGTGAAGGTGTAGTAGTCCTGCTTCACCTTCGACCAGCCGCGGTGCGTGATCTCGGCGACGGTGACCTCAGGATCGTTGGTGCGCCAGCAGTTCGCCCTGACCTCCTGGATCTCGATCTTCTCCCGCGCGTTGGAACCGCGGACCTTGCCGAAGAAGCCGCGGATCTCCTCACGACCCTTGATCTCCTCCGGCTGCCAGTGCGTCGGGAACCGGTAGGCCATGACGCCGTCCTCGGCGAAGAGGTCCGCGAAGTCGGCATGCGTCGCCTCCCCCGCGACCATCTGCCGGACGTGCTCGACGATCTCTTCGGGCGTGCGTGTCATCTGTCGTGCCCCCATCTCTAGAATCGGAACGGTGACCCCGGTTATGACAATACGGAACGCACGCCCCGGTTGGCAACGATGAGGGCGGATGCGGCGCGGAACCGCGAGAAGGTGCTGGAAGCGGCACGGGAGCTGTTCGCCTCGAAGGGCTTCGAGGTGCCGCTGGACGAGATCGCCACCCAGGCCGGCGTCGGGCCCGGCACCGTCTACCGCCACTTCCCGACCAAGCAGGCGCTGCTCGGCGCGATCGCCGAGGACCGCTTCCGCCAGCTCGCGGTCCATGCACAGGCGGCGCTCGAGATCGACGACCCCTGGACGGCGCTGACCACCTTCGTGCACCGGGGCGCCGAGCTGCACGCGTCCGACCGCGCGCTCAGCGAGCTG
>JAVXWK010001139.1:0-2626 GCA_032230575.1 Pseudonocardiales bacterium
CCGTTGCCGCCGTCCTTCACGATCAGACGGGTGACGGTCGCGCCGGAGACGTTGGCCTCCAACGACTTCGCGGCGTCCGTGCCGCTGACCGGGCCGCTGTCGTAGACCATCTTGTCGTCGGCCCAGACCTCGTAGCTGACCAGGCTCAGCGGGTTGACCTTGTTGTCCTGGATGCCGATGGTCGCGGTGACCTTCGAGCAGTTGCCGCCCGTGTAGTACTCGATGTGCGCGGGGGCGTGCGTACCGAGGCCCTTCGCGAAGACCTTGCCGCGGATGGTGATCGGGCCCCCGTCACCCTGCTTGGCCTCGCCGTTGGTGGTGTCGATCTCGACCGGGCCGTGGCCGTTGGCACTGCGCAGCCACTTCAGGTCGCTGACGAACAGCTCGCCCTTCGGTGCCGCGCCGGGTACCAGTGCCTCGGCGGCGTACTGCCTGGTCACCGGGTTGTTCTCGTGCGGGCTGTGGAAGGTGAAGCTCGCGTTGATCGGGAAGCGGCCGGCTTGAGCGGTTGCCGGGACGGTGACCTGCCAGGTGGTCCTGAAGGACTTCTGGCCGGGCAGGATGGCCTTGAAGCTGCTGGTCGTGGCCTTCGCGGTCCAGCCCTGCGGGACCTGGAGCGTGGCCTGGACGAGGGCGATCGGCAGGCGGCCGGTGTTGGTCACCGACGTCGTGTAGGTGACGGGCTTGCCGGGCTGCACGATCGGGAGCGCGCCGGGGTAGAGGACCTCGCCCTCCGCGGCCGTGGTGATGGCGGGCGGGTAGAGGAACCAGTCGTTCGCCGCGCTGATGCGGAACATCGCGCTGCCGTGGGGCGGAAGGGCGGCGCTGATCTCACTGGCGGAGTGCGTGGTGGTCTTGGTCCAGAGGTCGCGGACCTTGTAGCCGCCTGCCTTGGCGAGGCCGAGTTCCGCCGCGGTGACGGACATGTTGGCGGCGCTGTCGTTCTCGTTGAACAGCAGCACCGCCTTGTCGCCGTTGCCGAGCGGCTTCACGAGGACGTGGTTGCCGCCCTGGTTGCGGATCACCTTGCCCTGGACGCCGAGCTCGTCCTGGTTGACGGCGATGACCTCGCGGTTCTCCAGGATCTCGAACGTCTCCGGCGTGACCTTGCGCAGGTCCGCGCCGATCAGCAGCGGTGCGGCCATGATCGACCAGAGGCTGAAGTGGCTGCGGTACTCCAGATCCGACATGCCGCCGTTGCCGACCTCGAGCATGTCCGGGTCGTTCCAGTGGCCGGGGCCCGCGTAGTCGGCGAGCTCCATGTTGCGCTTGGCGATCGACACCATGGAGTTCCAGTTGTCGCTGATGTCGCCGGTGGTGCGCCAGAGGTGGCCGACGTCCTTGGCCCACTCCCACGGCTTGTTCTGGCCCCACTCGCAGAGGCTGAACACGATCTTGCGGCCGGTGGCGTTCAGGGCGTCGCGCATCTTGGTGTAGCGGAGTTTCGCGTCCACGCCCTGGTTGTTGCAGTTGTCGTACTTGAGGTAGTCGACGCCCCAGCTCGCGAACAGCTTCGCGTCCTGCTCCTCGTGGCCGAGGCCGCCCGGGAAGCCGCCGTCCTTGTTGCAGGTCTTGATGCCTGCCGAGGTGTAGATGCCGAACTTGAGGCCCTTGCCGTGGACGTAGTCGGCGACGGCCTTGATGCCGTTGGGGAAACGGGTCGGGTGCGGGACGAGGTCGCCGTCGGCGTCGCGCTCGGGCAGCGCCCAGCAGTCGTCGATGTTGACGTACTCGTAGCCGGCGTCCTTCAGACCCTTGTTCACGAAGATGTCGGCGATGCCCTTGACCATCTCTTCGTTGAAGTCGTTGCGGCAGTGCGTGCTGTTCCAGTTGTTGAAGCCCATCGGCGGGGTCAGGGCCAGTTCGGGCTTCTCCGCGGCTTGGGCCTGGGGTGCGATGAGGGTGCCGGCGGCGACTAGTGCGGCCAGCGCGGCTGTGCGCCATCTGCGGTGATCCACGTGCACGCGCTCCTTGTGGCTGGGAGGGCGGCGGCGTGCCTATGAAAACGTTTGTATAACCAATACGTCAAGGGGGCGAAACCTGTCGGCTTCGCCCCCTTGTGTCCCGTTTGGGTTCTACGGACGCATCTCGTACTGGCCGGACAGCGCCACGACCTGCTGCCAGACGGCGTCGAACCTCTGCTGGTCGACGTGCGGCTTGCGGATCTGTGCTAGCGCCCACTGCTGCTGGGCCTCGGTGCTGCTCGGCTTGCCGTGCAGGGCGGTCGCGTAGCCGGCGAAGTCGCGGACCAGGACGTCGAAGATCTGGTCGAGGACGCTGTCGTCGGTTCCGGTGATCTTGGCCTGCTCCAGGACCAGCTGGCCGTAGACGACCAGGGTGAAGAGGTGGCCGAGGTTCAGCAGGAAGTCGAGGTCCTTCTGCTGGTCCGCGTCCGGTGCTGCGGTGGTGAGCAGGGTCTTGATGGCCTTGGCCTGCTCGTGGAACAGCTGCACGTTCGGCAGGTGGGCGTGCTCGGTGTAGATCGGCTCCCAGTCGTGGAACTGGATCTTGCCGAGGCCGCGCGCGGGGCCCTGGTGCCAGAAGAAGTCGTCGTCCTTGGGCTCGTGGACGGACGGGACCTCGTCGTAGCTCTTCGGGTTGAAGAGGTAGTTCGGCATGAACTTCA
>JAVXWK010001140.1:0-2584 GCA_032230575.1 Pseudonocardiales bacterium
CGGGCTCGGTGCGCGGCACGCTGCGGGCGGCGCGCGACATGGCGGGGGTGCTGCGATGAGGTTCTGCCTGCTGATCATGGCCAAGTCGCCGGTGCCGGGCCAGGTGAAGACCCGCCTGTGCCCACCGCTGTCTCCTGAAGAGGCCGCGGATGTGGCGGCTGCGTCGTTGCTCGGCACGCTGGAGACCGCGCTGGCCACGCCTGGCGCAGTGCCCGTGGTGGCGCTGGCCGGGGTCGTGCGGCGCGAGGACGTGCGCGACGCCCTGGCCGAGTGCGTGGTGATTCCGCAGCGGGGCCGGACGTTCGCCGAACGGCTGGTGCACGCGCACACCGACGTGGCGCGGTTCGGGATGCCGGTGCTGCAGATCGGGATGGACACGCCGCAGGTCACGCCTTCCCTGCTGGAGTCGTGCGCGGAGTTCGAGGAGGCAGCGCTCGGGTTCGCGCTGGACGGCGGCTGGTGGGCGCTGGGGCTGCGGGATCCGCTGTGTGCTCGGGTGTTGCGCGATGTGCCGATGTCGCAGGCGGACACGGGCTTGCGGACGTTCGAGGCGTTGCACGGCTTGAACGTGCACCAGCTGCCGATCCTGTCCGATGTGGACACGATGGTGGACGCCCGCGCGGTGGCCGCTCAGGCACCGGGAGGGAAGTTCGCCGCAGCACTGGCGACGATCGCCGCCAACCGGCTCGCGGGCGCTTCGACAGTGGGCACGGCGGTCGCCCGATGATGTTCGACCAGGCCCTCCGAGGCACTCCCAGCTGGCTCGACCTCTCCGGCACCAGCCCGCGTGAGCTGAGTGTCGACCGCTGGCAGGCCGATGCCGACGGCGGCGACGAGATCCTGCTCGACGCCTGTACCGGCCCCACCCTCGACATCGGCTGCGGCCCCGGCCGTCTCGTCGCCGCGCTGCTCGCCCGCGGTGTCCAGGCGCTCGGCGTCGACGTGTCCCCGGAAGCGATCCGGCGCACCACCGCGCGAGGCGGCATCGCGATCCGGCGTGACGTCTTCGACCTGCTGCCCGGCGAAGGACGCTGGCACCACGTGCTGCTCGCCGACGGCAACATCGGCATCGGCGGCGGCCCGGCCGTGCTGCTCGGGCGCATGAGAGAACTGCTCAAGCCCAGCGGAACCGTGGTCGCCGAGGTCGAGCAGCCCGGCTCCGGGCTGACGGTCGGCCAGGCGCGGGTGCGCACGGAAGGCAGTCTCGGCGCCTGGTTCCCGTGGGCCTGGAGCGACGCCGAGTCGGTTCCCGCCGACGGGTTCTTCCTGCTGTGGCAGAAGGAAAGCGCCGGGCGGTTCTTCGCCTGTTGGGAGAAGCTGTGAAACTCCTCGGGAAGCTGCCGGTCTTCAAGGCACCCGCGCACCACACGGGTGTGACCAGCCGGGTCGGGACGTGGCTCGGCATCACGTTCGGGCTGTGCTTCGTCACCGGGCTGCTCAGCCACGGCGTGCAGCACGACTGGCCGTGGCCGACCCGCCCGGTCGATCTCTACCGCGTCACCCAGGGCGTGCACGTGATCTCCGGGGTGGCGTCGATCCCGTTGCTGCTGGCCAAGTTGTGGAGCGTCTACCCGAAGCTGTTCGAACGGCCGCTGGTCAGGAACGTGCCGCACGCCCTCGAACGCGGCTCGGTCTTCGTGCTCATCGCGGCGTCGTTCTTCGAGCTGGTCACCGGGCTGTTCAACGCGGCGCAGAACTACCCGTGGTCGTTCTACTTCCCCACCGCCCACTACGCGGTGGCGTACATCGCGATCGGCGCACTGCTCGTCCACATCGCGGTGAAGATCCCGGTCGTCCGGCGCACGCTCGAACCGGTATCGACCGAACAGACTCTGTTGTCCCGCAGGGCTTTCCTGCGCACGACCGCCCTCACCACCGGCGTCGCGGTCGTCGCGACGGCAGGTGTGACGGTGCCGTGGTTGCGCGAGATCTCGGTGCTGGCGTGGCGCTCGCCCGGCGCGTTGCCCGTGAACCGGACCGCGAAGGACGCGAAGATCGTGGTGCCGCCTGGCTGGCGGTTGCAGGCCGGCGCCAGGAGCTACTCGCTGGCAGAGCTCAAAGCCATGCCGCAGACGACCGTCGAGCTGCCGATCGCGTGCGTCGAGGGCTGGAGCCAGCACGCGACCTGGACCGGTGTCCGTGTCGCCGACCTGGTCGGCAAGGGCGACATCAGGGTCAGGTCGCTCGAGCAGGAGGGGCTGTACCGGGAGACCACGTTGCCGGAGGCGTTCGCGCAGGACCCTCTGACGTTGCTGGCGCTGCGGCTGGACGGTGAGGAGCTCAGCCCGGACCACGGGTATCCGTGCCGGCTCATCGCGCCGAACCGGCCGGGTGTGCTGCAGACGAAATGGGTACACCGGCTGGAGATGCTCGCATGACCGCGCCCGATGACGATCGTCCGGCAGACTCCACCGAGGCGGCGATCCTGGTCGATGAGGAAGTCCCGCCGGGCGCACGACTGGGACGGGTCGGGCTGGCTGTTGTCGGTGTGGCCGCTGGATTGTGGGGACTGCGGTTGTTGCTTCAGGCACTCAGCTTCGACGCGTTGATCCGGATGCCGCTGTGGCTAGGTGGCGCCGTGGTC
>JAVXWK010001142.1:0-5244 GCA_032230575.1 Pseudonocardiales bacterium
TATGGCGTCGGAGAACGAGGAAGGCGCCGAACAACTACGCCGCCGCGGCGTCCACACGATGGAACCGGACCTCGCGATCACCGCGCTGCAGCAGGCGGTCGAGGACGGCCACACGTCGCTGACGATCACCAACATGGACTGGGAGAAGTTCGCGCCGAGCTTCACCGCGTCCAGGCCGAGCCCGTTGCTGATGGGCATCCCATCGGCCCAGAAAGCGCTGGAAGAGCCCGAAACGGCGGATTCAGGGCTCAAGGAGCGGCTGCTGGCGTTGCCCGAGGCCGAACGCACCAGGACCTTGCTGGACTTGGTCCGCACAGAAGCCGCGGCGACATTGGGCTTCGAGAGCGCGGAGGCGTTCGGGCCGGCCAGGGCGTTCCGCGACGTCGGCTTCGACTCGGTGACAGCCGTGGACCTGCGCAACCGGCTCAAGGCCGTCACAGGGGTCGCCTTGCCCGCAACGCTGGTGTTCGACTACCCGACACCCGCCGCGCTGGCCCAGTTCATCCGCACGGAGCTCCTCGGCGACGTAGTGGCCGCTGACGACCCGGAAGCGCACATCCGGGAGACGCTCGCGTCGATCCCCGTCAGCCGTCTGCGCCAGGCCGGTCTGCTGGAGCTCGTCCTGCAACTTGCCCAGGAGAGTGGGGAAAACAACAGCGCTCCGGATGTTGTGCTTGCAGCCGAGGCGGAATCGATCGACGACATGGACGGCGAAGCCCTCCTGCGTCTGGCGATCGGGGACGCCATGAACTAGCGGGCGATCCGAGAAGGAAGCGCGATGACCACCTCTGCTAACCAGTACGTCGAGGCTCTGCGGTCGTCACTGAAGGAGATCGACCGGCTGCGCAAGCAGAACCAGCAGCTGATCGCGGCAGCGGTGGAACCGATCGCGATCGTGGGCATCGGGTGCCGGTACCCCGGCGGGGTGGCCTCGCCGGAGGACCTCTGGCAGGTCGTCGCCGAAGGCAGGGACGTGATCGGCGGATTCCCCGCCGATCGCGGCTGGGACGTCTCCGAGCTCGACTCCGCCACGATCGAAGGTGGCTTCCTCGAAGACCCGGCGTCTTTTGACGCCGGGTTCTTCGGAATCTCGCCCCGTGAAGCCGTCGTGATGGACCCGCAGCAGCGCCTCCTTCTCGAAACCGCTTGGGAGGCCTTGGAACGCGCGGGCGTGAACGCACAGTCGTTGCGCGGAACTCGTGCGGGCGTGTTCATGGGCACCACCTCGCAGGACTACGCCGACCTGCTCTCGCGCTCGGGCGAGGACGTCGGCCTCTACGCGACGACCGCGTTCGCCGCTTCCGTGCTGTCCGGCCGCATCTCCTACCTCCTCGGGCTGGAAGGCCCCGCGGTCACCGTCGACACGGCTTGTTCTTCTTCTTTGGTCGCCCTGCACCTCGCCTCTTCCGCTCTGCGTGCCGGTGAGTGCGACCTGGCGCTGGCCGGTGGTGTCGCGGTCATGACGACGCCCGCCGGGTTCGCCGCGTTCACCTCACAGGGCGGGCTCGCCGGAAACGGGCGCTGCAAGGCGTTCTCCGACGACGCCGACGGCACCGGCTGGTCCGAGGGAGTCGGCGTGCTGGTGTTGAAGAGGTTGTCGGACGCGCAGCGCGCCGGCGACAAGATCCTCGCCGTCGTCCGTGGTTCCGCCGTCAACCAGGACGGTGCTTCCAACGGCCTGACCGCGCCGAACGGACCGTCGCAACAGCGCGTCATCCGGCAGGCGTTGCAGAACGGTGGTCTCGCACCGTCCGATGTGGACGCTGTCGAGGCGCACGGCACGGGCACAACTCTCGGCGATCCGATTGAGGCGCAGGCGATTCTCTCGGTCTACGGGCAGGAACGTGCCGAGCCGCTCTACCTCGGATCGGTGAAGTCCAACATCGGTCACCCCCAGGGTGCCGCGGGTGTCGCGGGTGTGATCAAGGTCGTCATGGCGCTGCAGAACGGACTGCTGCCCAAGTCCCTGCACCTCGGCACGCCGTCCACCCAGGTCGACTGGACCAAGGGCAACGTGTCGCTGCTTCACGACGCGCGGCCGTGGCCGTCCGTTGACAGGCCGTTGCGTGCTGGTGTTTCCGCGTTCGGTGTCTCGGGCACGAACGCGCACGTGATCCTCGAGCAGGCGCCACCCGTCGTCGTTGACGCCGTCTCACCGGCCTCTGCTCCTGCTGTGCTGCCGTGGGTTCTGTCCGCGCGCACTCCGGCGGCGTTGGAGGAGCAGCGGGTTCGGCTGCAGTCGGTCGTGGACGCGCTGTCGCCGCTGGACATCGCGTTCACGCTGGCGACCGCGCGCGCTTCGTTCGAGCAGCGGGCCGTGGTGCTGCCGGACGGAACGGAACTGGCGCGTGGGGTCGCTGTCGAGGAGCGCACGCTCGCGTTCCTGTTCTCCGGTCAGGGATCGCAACGGCTCGGGATGGGACGTGAACTGCACGCCCGCTTCCCGGTGTTCGCTTCCGCTTTCGACGCGGCGCTCGCGCACCTCGACCCGGCACTGCGTTCGGTGATGTGGGGCGAGGACGCCGCCGCGCTGGAGCAGACCCGGTACACGCAGCCCGCGTTGTTCGCTTTCGAGGTGGCGATGTACCGGCTGCTGGAGTCGTTCGGGCTGGTGCCGGAACAGGTTGCCGGGCACTCGATCGGCGAGATCGCGGCCGCGCACGTCGCCGGGGTGCTGTCGCTCGAGGACGCCTGCGCGCTGGTGACCGCGCGGGCTTCGCTCATGCAGGCGCTGCCGTCCGGTGGCGTCATGTTCGCCCTGCAGGCCACCGAGGACGAGGTCCTTTCGCACCTCACCGACGGCGTGTCCATCGCTGCTGTCAACGGCCCGCGCTCGGTCGTGATCGCCGGTGTCGAACACGAGGCTCGTCGGATCGTTGAACAATTCGACGATCGCAAGACGAAGCAGCTGCCGGTGTCGCACGCGTTCCACTCGCCGCTGATGGAGCCGATGCTGGACGACTTCCGCGCGGCCATCGCGGGCATTTCGTTCAACGATCCGACGATCCCGTTGTTGACTGGTGGGATTGTTCAACAACCCGAGTACTGGGTGCGGCACGTCCGCGACGCCGTCCGTTTCCACGACACCGTGACGGCCATGGGGGACAAGACCTTCGTGGAAGTCGGCCCCGACGGCGTGCTCGCCGCGATGGTCGATGACGCGATCCCGACCGCGCGCAAGGACCGCGGCGAGGAGCTGGCGTTCGTCACGGCGCTCGCCCGTCTGCACGTCGCGGGGATGCCCGTCGACTGGGCCCGGTTGTTCGAGGGCTCCGGGGCGTTGCGGGTCGACCTGCCGACGTATGCGTTCCAGCGGCAGCGGTTCTGGCCGCGTCCCGCAACGTCGTCGGGTGACGTGCGCGGCGCTGGTCTTGGTGCTGTCGGGCATCCGTTGCTCGGAGCTGCCGTCGATCTGGCGGGGTCGGCGGGGCACCTGTTCACGTCGCGATTGTCGCTGGCCACGCATCCGTGGCTGGCGGATCACGTGGTGATGGGGCGGGTTCTGTTCGCCGGCACCGCGTTCCTGGAGCTCGCTGTCCGAGCGGCGGACGAGGTCGGCTGCTCGCGCGTCGAGGAGCTGACGCTGGCCGCGCCGCTGGTGCTGACGCCGGAAGCCGCCGTGCAGGTGCAGGTTTCCATTGGTGCCGCTGACCCCGCTGGACGTCGTTCGGTCGCGATCTTCTCGCGTCCCGAAGGAACTGTTGACACGCCTTGGCTTCAGCACGCTTCCGGTGTGCTGGGTTCGGGCGCTTCCGCCGTGTCGTTCGACGCTTCGGTGTGGCCGCCGGCCGGCGCCTCCGCCGTTGACATTTCTGGCTCTTACGAGCGCTTCACCGACATAGGCTTCGACTACGGGCCGGTTTTTCAGGGCCTGCAAGCGGTGTGGCGCGCTGGTGGCGGCGTCGTGTACGCCGAGGTCGCGCTGCCCGAGGGCGTCGACGGCGGGGCGTTCGGGCTGCACCCGGCGTTGCTGGACGCCGGCATGCACGCCGCCGGGTTCGGTGACCTCGGCTCGATCAGCCGGGGTGGGCTGCCGTTCTCCTGGCAGGGCGTGTCCTTGCACGCTTCGGGTGCTTCCGCGGTGCGAGTGCGGTTGTCGCGCAGCGAGGACGGCTCGATGGAGATCGCCGTCGCCGACGCGACCGGTGCTCCTGTCGCGTCCGTTGAGGCTCTGCAGACACGCCCTGTTCCGGTCGACGAGCTGGGCTCCGGGGTCGAGCGGGACTCGTTGTTCCGCATCGAGTGGGCGCCCGTCGAGCTGCCGGTCGGGTTCGCCGAACAGACCGTCGCGGTGCTCGGGCCGGACGTGCTGTCGCTCGCCGCCGGCCCGGTCGTCTCCGAGCTGACGGATGCCGACCTGACGCTGGTTCCGGTTGTCGGCACTGATGCGCGCGAGACGTGCGCACGGGTGCTGTCGATCATTCACGAGGCGCTGCCGGGCACCGGACGGGTGGCGTTCGTGACCCGTGGCGCTGTGGATGGCGATGACCTGGCCGCTGCTGCCGCGCGTGGACTGGTGCGGTCGGCGCAGTCCGAACACCCCGGCCGCTTTGTGCTGGTGGACCTGGATCTCGCTGAGGCGTCGGTCGGTGCGGTGCTGCACGCGTTGACGACGGACGAGCCGGTGCTGGCGATCCGCGACGGTGTGGTGCTGGCCGCACGCCTGGCTCGAGCAGCTCTGCCCGCGGAGCGGGTTGCCTGGTCCGGCCGTGTGCTGATCACCGGTGGTACCGGCGGTCTTGGCCAGCTGGTGGCCCGTCACCTCGTTGCCGAGCACGGTGTTCGTGAGTTGCTGCTGGTTTCGCGCACGGGTTCGGCTGATGTGTCCTCGTTGGAGTCGCTGGGCGCGAACGTGATCGTCGAGGCGTGTGACGTCTCCGACCGTCCGGCGCTGGAATCGTTGCTGTCGCGGCACTCCGTCGGCGGCGTCGTGCACACCGCGGCGGTGCTGGACGACGGTGTGATCGAGTCGCTTGATCCTTCTCGTCTGGACACGGTGTTCCGTCCCAAGGTTGATGCGGCACTGCACCTGCACGCGTTGCTGCCTGATGTGCCTTTCGTGCTGTTCTCGTCGGCCGCGGGCACGTTCGGCACGCCCGGCCAGGGCAACTACGCCGCCGCCAACGCCTATCTGGACGCCGTGATGCGGCAACGGCGGGCACTCGGCTTGTCGGGGCTCTCGCTGGCTTGGGGCCTGTGGGACGACCTCGGCGGCATGACCGCCGACCAGGACCGCCTCAAGCG
>JAVXWK010001143.1:0-12083 GCA_032230575.1 Pseudonocardiales bacterium
CCCGGCGATCTGCGGGATGAATAACGCCTCGTCCCCCAACGCCCGAGGCGGCCGCACCAGCACCAGCCCGACCGCATCAGCAGACGCGGATGACAACGCCCGAGCGGTGACCGACGGCCGGTACCCGAGAGACGAAGCCACCTCCAGCACCCGCGCGCGAGTGGCATCGGAAACCCCGGACCGCCCGTTCAACGCGAGCGACACAGCCCCCTTCGACACCCCGGCCGCGGCCGCGATGTCCATGATGGTCGGCCTCTTCACCCAGCGCCCCTTCGCTCAGCGCACGCTTCACTCGTGCACTCCTCACCGCGCCACTTCGCCGGCGCGTTCGCACGCGGCCGCATCCTCGCCCAGCCACACCCACGTCCGGGGCATCCGCACGCCGCGCATCCGGCCCGCGCATCCTCGCCCGGCACGCCGCCACAACCCCAGCGCACCTGTCCGGAACAAGACAACAAGACGTTCGGAGGCTAGCCGGAGATAAACCGGTTTAGCTAGGGTCCGCGACCAAGGAGGTGGGTGTCAATGAAGAGGCGCACGTTCCTCGCAGGCCTGGCGGCGGTGCCTTTCGCGGGGACTCTCGCGAGCTGCGGACTGTCCGGCAACACAGCAAGCAACTCATCAGCGAGCGGACAGGTGACCGGCGAGATCACGTTCCAGACGTGGTCGCTGAAGCCCAAGTACACCGACTACGTCAACGGTGTCATCGACGCGTTCCAGAAGCAGCACCAGGGCACCACGGTGAAGTGGGTCGACCAGCCCGCGGACGGGTACCTGGCCAAGGTCATGGCCGACGCGAGCGCGGGGAGCCTCCCCGACGTCATCAACGTGCCGCCGGACCTCAGCTTCCCGCTCGCCAAGGCGGGGCAGCTCGTCAACCTCGACGAGTCGCTGAAGGAAGCGAAGCCCGAGTACCTGGAGAACGCCTGGCAGGCGTTCGAGATCCCCGGCAAGGGCGGCTGCTACGGCTTCCCCTGGTACCTCAACACCGGGCCGGTGTTCTACAACAAGGCGCTGTTCCGGGACGCCGGCCTGGACCCGGAGAAGCCGCCGACGACGTTCAAGGAGCTCGAGGAGCAGGCGCTCAAGCTCGCCCAGAGCAAGAAGATCGCGATGCTCGGCCAGACCCCGACCATCGCCGACTTCGGGCTCTACGGCGTGAAGGTGTTCGAGAACGACAAGTTCACCTTCAACGACGCCAAGGGCGTCGAGTTCGTCGAGAGCTACAAGCGGATGTACGACGCGGGCGCGCTGATTCCCGAGGCGCTCACGCAGAACTACACCGGCTCCGGCACGAAGTTCATGGCGCAGCAGACCGCGCTCAGCCCCGGCAGCGCGTACGACCTCGGCAAGTTCAAGACCGACGCGCCGAGCCTCTACGCGAACATCGGCATCACCAAGCCCATCACGAACACGGGCAGCGCCAACATGTTCCTGCACGGCGTGAGCGTGCCGAAGAGCAGCAAGAACCAGGCGACGGCGCTGGCGTTCGGCCGGTTCGTCACCAACGCCGAGAACCAGGTGAAGTTCGCCAAGCTCGCCTCGATCTTCCCGTCCACGTCGAAGGGCGGCGACGACCCGTACTTCACCACCGAGGACGGCAGCGACGAGGCACGCGTGCGCGTCGCGGCCGCCAAGCAGCTCAAGACCGCCGTGAACTACACGCCCGTGCAGTTCAGCGACCAGATGCGCGAAGCACTGCTGCAGCAGCTGGCCGACGCGATGCTCGGCAAGAAGTCCGCCAAGCAAGCGCTGGACGACGCGGTCAACGAATGCAACAGGCTGCTTAAGTGACCCACAAGCCCTACACGCCGTGGCTGTTCCTGTTGCCAGGACTGGTCGTCTCCCTCGGGTTCGTGATCTTCCCGTTCCTGAACATGATCGTGCTCTCGTTCACGGACGCGAGCGCGCTGGGCGGCGGCCAGTTCACCGGCGTGGACAACTTCGTGCGGATGGCCCAGGACCCCAAGTTCTGGGTCGCCGCGCGCAACAGCCTGCTCTACATGGCGTGCGTCGTGCCGCCACTGGTGCTGTTGCCGCTGCTGATCGCGATGCTGGCGCAGAAGGTCGTGCCGGGCATCGGGATCTTCCGCACGGCGTTCTTCACGCCGGTGATCGCGTCCGCGGTCGTCGTCGGGCTCATCTGGACGTGGCTGCTCGACAGCCGCGGCCTGGTGAACAGCGTCGTGGAAGCCCTGGGCGGAGCCAGGATCCCGTTCCTGACCGACTCGACGCTGCTGCTGGTCAGTTCGATGATCGTGACGGTCTGGCGCGGCCTCGGCTACTACATGGTGATCTACCTGTCCGCGCTGGCGAACGTGCCGAGGGACCTGCTCGAGGCCGCGATGGTCGACGGCGCGGGACCGGTCAGGAGGTTCTGGTCGGTCACCGTGCCGAGTCTGCGCCCCACCATGGTGCTCATCGCGGCCTTGAGCGCGGTCAACGGGTTCCGCGTGTTCTCCGAGATCTACCTGCTGTCGGGTGGCTCGGGCGGGCCGGGCGGGGCGAGCACCACGCTGGTGATGCTCATCCAGTCGGTCGGCCGCGGTCTCACCGGTGAGGTCGGGTACGCCTCGGCGCTGAGCCTCGTGCTGTTCGTGATCCTGCTGGGACTCCTGCTGATCACCCTCAAGCTCAACCGCAGGGAGGACCAGCTGTGACGCGCGCCCATCTCTACCTGGCACTGCGCTATCTCGGGCTGCTGAGCATCCTCGCGATCAGCGTCGGCCCGTTCCTGTGGCAGTTCATGACCAGCATCAAGGGACCGAACGAGGACGTCTTCGTCCCCGACTTCATCCCGGACGACCCGACGTTCAGCAACTACGCGGCCGTGGCCGACGTCGTGCCGGTCTGGTCGTTCGCGCTCAACTCGCTCGGCGTCGCGAGCGTCAACGTCATCACCAACTGCCTCGGCGCGGCCATGGCCGGATACGCCCTGGCACGCCTCAAGTTCAAGGGCCGCAGATTCGCCGCGGTGATCTTCGCCAGCAGCATCCTCGTGCCGTTCGAGGCCATCCTCATCTCGCTGTTCCTGGTGATGCGCGGACTCGGCCTCACCAACACCCTCACCGGCGTCGTGCTGCCCGGCTCGATCGCCGCGCTCAACGTCCTGTTGCTGCGCAACGCCTTCCTCGCACTCCCCGCCGAAGTCGAGGAAGCCGCGGTCATCGACGGCGCCAACGCGTGGCAGCGCTTCACCCGCCTCGCGCTGCCGTCGGTGAAGGGCACGCTGGTCGTGGTCGCGCTGTTCTCGTTCATGTTCAGCTGGGACGACTTCCTCTGGCCGCTCGTGGTGCTGAGCGACCAGGAGAAGTACACGCTGACCATCGGCCTGGCGTACCTCCAGGGCACGTTCGTGCAGAACCAGCGGCTGGTGGCGGCGGGCACGATCATCGCCGTCCTCCCGCTGATCCTGCTGTTCCTGTTGCTGCAGAAGCACTTCTTCCGCGGAGTCGGAGAAGGCGCGATCAAGGGATGAATGCCAAGTGCGTTTCGGCGTGAACTACACCCCGTCGACCGGCTGGTTCCACCACTGGCTCGACTTCTCCATCGACGACGTCAAAGCCGACTTCGAGTCCATCGCGGCCCTGGGCCTCGACCACGTGCGGATCTTCCCGCTGTGGCCGGTGTTCCAGCCCAACCGCGCGTTAGTGCGTCCCAAAGCCGTCGAGCAACTCGCCCAGATGCTCGACGCCGCCCAGGAGACCGGTCTGGACGTGCAGGTCGACGTGCTGCAGGGCCACCTGTCGAGCTTCGACTTCTACCCGTCGTGGGTGCAGACGTGGCACAAGCGCAACATCTTCATCGACCCCGACGTGATCAGCGGGCAGCGGTTCTACGTCCGCACGCTCGCCGAAGCCCTCAAGGACAAGCCGAACTTCCTCGGCTTCACCCTGGGCAACGAGGTCAACCTGCTCACCGAGTCGAACCCCTGCACACCCCAGCAGGCCGGCGAGTGGATCGACATCCTGCTCGCCGAGTGCGACAAGGCCGCTCCGGGCCTCCCGCACGTGCACTCCGAATACGACGCCGTCTGGTACGAGAGCGAGCACGAGTTCCTGCCAGAGCACGCGGCGAACAAGGGCGCGATGACCACCGTGCACTCGTGGGTCTTCAACGGCACGGCACAGCGGTACGGCCCGATGTCGCCCGAGAGCGTCCACCACGCCGAATACCTCGTTGAACTGGCCAAGGCGCACGCGAAGGACCCGAACCGGCCCGTGTGGCTGCAGGAGGTCGGCGCCGCCCAGCCCGAGATCAGCGCCGAGCAGGCACCCGCGTTCGCCGAGCAAACGCTTGCGAACGTGCTGACCTGCCAGAACCTGTGGGGCGTCACGTGGTGGTGCTCACACGACGTGGACCGTGCGTTGGTGGACTTCCCCGAACGCGAGTACGAGTTGGGGTTGCTGACGACGGAACGCAAGGTCAAGCCGCTCGGGGAGGCGATCGCCAGGATCGTGCGCGAGGCAGCACCTGCCCCGGTCGAACGCACGCCGATCAAGCTGCACGGCGACCGGCCCTCGTGGGGGCCAGGCGGCGCTTTCTTCGACGAATGGATGACTCTCGCGCGCAAGGGCGTGCGGGCCTCGATCGAGCTGGGGTGAACTAGTGCACGACGAACGCGCGCTGCTGGAAGAACGACTCAACCGCACGCTGAAGGAACGCATCCGCCCGGCGATCTACGGCGAGACCGCACCGCTCGACCTGGCCGTGTGGACCGTGCCGGACGAGCCCGTCCCGGTCACCGAAGCCCTCGCGGCCACCTACGAGCCCGCGAGCGTCGGCGACGCCTGGGGCGCGCCCTGGAGCACGAGCTGGTTCCGGCTCACCGGCAGCGTTCCCGAGTCCTGGCACGGCAAGCAGGTCGAGGTCGTGCTGGATCTCGGCTTCACCCACCCCGGCCCCGGTTTCCAGTCCGAGGGCCTCGCCTACAACGCGGCCGGCGAGCCCGTCAAGGGCATCGAGCCGCGCAACACCTACCTGCCCGTCGACGGTCGCGAAGTCCTCTTCTACCTGGAAGCGGCCGGCAACCCGACCATCCTCGACTTCCACCCGTTCCTGCCGACCCCGTTGGGCGACAAGGAGACCGCGGGCACCGAGCCGCTCTACCAGATCCTCCAGGCCGAGCTCGCGGTGTTCCAGCCCCAGGTCTGGCACCTGATGCTCGACATCGAGGTGCTCCAGAGCCTGATGAAGGAGCTGCAGGACCACGACCCGCGCCGGCACAAGATCCTGCACGCGCTGGACCGTGCGATGGACGCGCTGGACCTCAACGAGGTCGCCGCCACCGCCGACCTGGCCCGGGCCGAGCTCGAACACGTGCTCTCGTTGCCCGCCAGTGCTTCCGCGCACAAGGTCTCCGCGATCGGCCACGCGCACATCGACTCCGCCTGGCTGTGGCCGTTGCGCGAGACGGTCCGCAAGTGCGCCAGGACGTTCTCCAACGTCACGAAGCTGATGGACGAGTACCCGGACTTCTACTTCGCGTGCTCGCAGGCGCAGCAGTACGCGTGGATGAAGGAGCACCACCCGCACGTCTGGGACCGGGTCCGCGAGAAGGTTCGCGCCGGCCAGTTCGTGCCGGTGGGTGGCATGTGGGTCGAGTCGGACACGAACATGCCCGGCGGCGAGGCGATGGCGCGCCAGCTCGTGCACGGCAAGCGCTTCTTCCTGGACAACTTCGGCGTGGAGACGGAAGAGGTCTGGCTGCCGGACTCGTTCGGCTACAGCGCCGCGCTCCCCCAGCTGATCAAGCTGAGCGGCTCGCGCTGGTTCCTCACCCAGAAGCTGTCGTGGAACCAGATCAACAAGTTCCCGCACCACACGTTCTGGTGGGAGGGTATCGACGGCACCCGGATCTTCACGCACTTCCCGCCGGTCGACACCTACAACTCCTCGCTGTCCGGCGAGGAGCTCGCCCGCGCCTCACGCCAGTTCGCCGAGCACGCCAAGGCCTCGCGGTCGCTGGTGCCGTTCGGCTACGGCGACGGCGGTGGCGGCCCCACCCGCGAGATGATGGAGACCGCGCACCGCGTCGCGAACCTCGAAGGCTCGCCGACGGTTCGAGTGGAACCCCCGCGCGACTTCTTCCAGGCCGCGCAGGACGAGTACCCGGACGCGCCGGTGTGGGCGGGCGAGCTGTATCTGGAGAAGCACCGCGCCACCTACACCACGCAGGCCAAGACCAAGCAGGGCAACCGCCGCAGCGAACACCTGCTGCGCGAGGCCGAGCACTGGTCGACCGCGGCGGCTCTCGCGGGCCACGACTACCCGTACGACGAGCTCGACGCGTTGTGGAAAACCGTGCTGCTGCACCAGTTCCACGACATCCTGCCGGGCAGCTCGATCGCGTGGGTGCACCACGAGGCCGAGGCCACCTACGCTCGCGTGGCGTCCGAGCTGAAGGCCATCACCGCGCAGGCCATCGACGCGATCAAGGGCCGCGGCACCGACGACCTGACGTTCGACGTGCTCGGCGGCGACGCGCCCAAGCCGTTCGTGGCACCGGAGAACGGCGTGCTGGACAACGGCAGGCTCCGCGTCACGATCGACGGCGACGGCATCGTGTTGTCCATCCTGGACCTGGAGAACGACCGCGAGGTCCTGCCGCCGCACGGGTTCGCCGGCATGCCGCAGCTGCACCGCGACAACCCGAACCAGTGGGACGCCTGGGACATCGACCCGTTCTACCGCAACTGGAAGGCCGACCTGATCCCGTCCGAGCGGATCGACACGCAGGACGGTGTCGTGGTGCGGGCGAAGTTCGGCAACTCGGTGCTCACCCAGACCATCCGCCTGCGCGAAGGTGCCAAGCAGGTCGACTTCGACACCGAGGTCGACTGGCAGGAACGCGAGAAGTTGCTCAAGATCGCCTTCCCGCTCGACGTCCGCGCCGAGGTCTCCACCGCCGAGACCCAGTTCGGCCACCTGCACCGCCCGGTGCACACCAACACCTCGTGGGAAGCCGCGAAGTTCGAGATCTGCGCCCACCGCTTCCTGCACGTCGGCGAACCCGGCTACGGCGTCGCGGTGGTCAACGACTCGACCTACGGCCACGAGGTCACCCGCACCACCCGCGAGGACGGCGGCACCACCACGACGGTCCGCCTGTCCCTGCTGCGCGCGCCGAGGTTCCCCGACCCCGAGACCGACCAGGGCGAGCACCGCTTCCGCTACGCCCTCGTGGTCGGGGCGGGCATCCCGGAGGCCATCGACGCCGGGTATCGGATCAACCTGCCGCCGCAGACCGTCCAGGGCTCGAACGCGCCAGAGCCCTTGGTGCGCACCGACAACCCGGCGGTCAGGGTCGAGGCCGTCAAACTGGCCGACGATCGCTCCGGCGACGTCGTGGTCCGGCTCTACGAGGCGCACGGCGGCCGGGCTCGGGCGACGCTCAGCACGTCCTTCCCTTACGCGTCGATCCAGGAGACCGATCTGCTCGAACGGCCGCTCGACGACGCGTCCGCGGACCTCACCCTGCGCCCGTTTCAGGTGGTCACCCTGCGTTTCACGAGGTGAAGGCCGTGACCCCTTACCCGCTGGCCTGAGGTCCGTCTCACCCACACCTCAGCAGCCGGGTAAGGGGTCTCGCACGCCAGCCTCACGTGATCTTCCGATGTAAGGGCCCACCCCTCAGCAGCAATCTCACTCCTGTCAGAAAACGAACTGAGGAGTGAGTTTGATGGAGTGGACGCCCGAAGCGATCAAGGCGGAGATGGACTACCGGCAGGCTGCCCTGCGCGATGACGCCCGCCGCGTCCGGGAGTACTACCGCAACGGCGGGAAGCCGCGGTCGTGGTGGCACCGGATGACACACCGCCACGAGCCTGAGGTGCCGAACGGCCAACAGGCTGCGTGATGCCGGGGGTATCGGCGTCTGCAAGTACTACCGACTCGGGGGTTGGCAGTACTTGCAGACGTCGTTCTGCCATGTCGTGACTAGGCCTTGGCCGTCCACGCCTTGACCTTGTCGGCGTTGGCGTCGACCCACTTCTTGGCCGCGTCCTCGGGCTTCATCTTGTCCTCGGCGATGTACTTCGCGACCGTGTTCTGGTCCTCGTTGGTCCACTTGAAGTTCTTGACCAGATGGAAGGCCGGGCCGTTGGCGTCGGCGAACTTCTTGGACACGAGCTTGTCGAGGTCGTAGTCCGGGTAGTCGCAGGCGACCTTCTCGGCGTCGGCGTCACAACCCGCCTTGTACTCGGGCAGTTTCACCTTCTCGAGCTTGAGCTCGTTGAGGAACCACTGCGGCGAGTAGAAGTAGCCGATGACCCACTTCTTGTCCTTCTCCGCCTGGCGGAAGGCCTGGATCAGCGCGGTCTCGGAGCCGCCGTACACGACCTTGTAGTTGAGGTTCAGGTTCTTCACCAGAGCCTCGTCGTTGGTCACGAACGACGGGTCGCCGTCGAGCAGCTGGCCCTTGTCACCCGACTCGGACGTCTTGAACTGGTCCGCGTACTTGTTGAGGTTGTTCCAGTCCAGGATGTCGGGGTGCTCCTTGGCGAGCCACGGCGGCACGTACCAGCCGATCTGCCCCTTCACGCCGGTCGAGCCCGCGCTGACGGCCGTCTTCTGCTCGTCGATGTACTTCTTGCGCAGGTCGTCGTGGCCCCAGTTCTCGACGACGGCGTCGACCTCACCGGTGCCGAAGCCCTGCCAGGCCACCTCTTCCTTGAGCTCCTTCTTGGTGACCTTGCACTTGAGCTCCTTCTCGGCCACGTACGCGAGCACGGCCGCGTTCGCCTCGTAGCCGACCCACGGGTTGACCGCGAGGTTGAACGTGCCGCAGTCGCCGGTCGCACCCGAGGAGGTGTCACCGACCTTGGCGCCACCGCAACCAGCCAGCGCGAGTGCCCCTACGAGCACCGCTCCCAGCACGCTGTGCCTTGCCACTTTCCAGACCTCCTAGTTGGTCCACCGCTTGGCGGCCGCCTGGGTGAGGCGGTCGAGCATCACGCCCAGCACGACGATCGCGACACCGGCCGCGAGCCCCTTGCCGTACAAATTGCTCTGCGAGAACCCGGCCACCACGTCGTAGCCGAGAGCACCGGCGCCCACGAGGCCGCCGACGACGACCATCGAGAGCACGTAGATCAGCCCCTGGTTGGCGGCGAGCGTCAACGCCCCGCGCGCCATCGGCAGCTGCACCTTCACGATCGTCTGCCACGAGCTGGACCCCAGCGCCGTGGACGCCTCGACGGTCGCGGGCGACACCGCCCGGATGCCGTCGGCGATGATCTTGACGGCGACCGGCGCCGCGAACACCACGGCCGCGATGATCGCCGTGAAACGCGACGCGGAGAACAACGCCAGGATGGGCACCAGGTAGACGAACGCCGGCATGACCTGACCGGCGTCCAGGATCGGCCGGATGAACCGGTCCGCGCCTTTGCTGCGACCCATCCACACGCCGACCACGATGCCGAGGATCATCACCAGGATCGTCGCGACCAAAGTGGACGTCAGCGTGATCATCGCGTCCTGCCACAGCCCGGTCGCGACCAGCAGTCCCAGGCACACGGCCGAAACGACCGCCGACCGAACCCCGCCGATCAGGAACGACAGCGCCACGATCACCAGCGCCACCAGGAACCACGGCGACTCGGCCAGCAGAGCCTGCAGCGGGTTGATCAACGCGAACGTCACGAAGTCCTTGAAGCCACCGGTGATCAGCGGCAGCGAGTCCTGCGCCCACTCCGTCACGGCGGTCGCGCCCTTGCGGATCGAGCTGCCGATCTCCACGTCCGACTGGAACTCCGCCGCCCACAGGTAGGTGTACGAGAGGTACACGCAGACGCCCGTGACGCCGAGACCGGCGAACAACGCCCAGCGCGGCAACTTCCGGCGCTCGGTCGCCGCGGTCGTCACGCGGTCCAGCACGATCGCCAGCACCACGATCGCCAGACCGGCGTTGAACGCCGTGCCGACATCGAGTGTCTGCAACGCCTTCACGACCGTCTTGCCGAGTCCCGGCGCGTCGATCAGAGCGGCGATGGTGACCATCGACAGCGCGGCCATGATCGTCTGGTTGATGCCGAGCACGATCGTCTTGCGCGCGGACGGCAGCAGCACCTTCACCAGGGTCTGCTTCCGGGTCGCCCCGAGGGACTCCGACGCCTCGACGGTGTCGTGCGGCACCGACCGGATGGCGTGCGCGGTGATCCGGATCGCGGGCGGCGCGGCGTAGATCAGCGTGGCGATCGTCGCCGACGCCGGGCCGATCAGGAAGAACAACGTCAGCGGCGCCAGGTAGACGAACGTCGGCATGGTCTGCATGAAGTCGAGCACCGGCTGCATGAGCCGGTTGGCCCGATCGGACATTCCCGCCCAGATCCCCAGTGGAATGCCGAACAGCAACGAGATCACGACAGCGGCCAGCGTCAGTGAGAGCGTGTCCATGCTCTCCTGCCACAGTCCCTGCAGACCGAGGAACACAAAACCCGCGATCGACAGCGACGCGACCCTCCACCCGGCGACCGCGAGGCTGACGAAACCGGCGATCGCGACCACGCCGAGCCAGCCGATCACCGGCACCGGGCGGCCGAACGACGGCTGCGCGATCAACGCCTGCACGAACGTCACGAACTCGTCGATGACGAGCCGGATCTCGTTGAAGAAGTAGAGGAACAGCGGGTTCGAGTTCCTGGACGCGCCGACGGCGTCGTTGAGCTCGTTGACCCAGCGGTGCAACGGCGTGAGCGCGGAGGCGTCCAGCGGCAGCGTCCCGAAGTTGCGGAACACCAGCCACAGCACCAGCCAGGCCACGATGATCCCGCCGACGACGAGCGTCTTGCGGGGCAGCTGCCGAGGGGCGGCGACGGCAACCATCCTCACGCCTCCCCGGCCACGACCCCGAGGATCTCCTCGTCCGCCACGACGCCGAGCAGCTCGCCGTCCCGCACGACCTTCACCGGCTTGTCAGCGCTCAACACGCTGCGCACGGCTTCGCGCACAACGGTTTCCGGCGACAGCTCGGGCCCGTCCAGGTCGTCGTCGGGACGCGGCGGCCGCATGATCCACTTCAGCGTCAGCACGTGCGAGCGCGGCACGTCCTTCACGAAGTCGCGCACGTAGTCGTCCGCGGGCGCGCCGACCAGCTCGTCGCCGGTGCCGACCTGCACGACCTGACCGTCGCGCATGATCAGGATCCGGTCGCCGAGCTTCAGCGCCTCACTCAGGTCGTGGGTGATGAAGACCATCGTCTTGCCGACCTCGCGGTGCAGCCTGATGACCTCGGACTGCATGTCGCGCCGGATCAGCGGGTCGAGCGCCGAGAAAGGTTCGTCGAAGAACAGAACATCGGGATCGCCGGCGAGTGCGCGCGCGAGACCGACGCGCTGCTGCATACCGCCGGAAAGCTGGTCCGGATAGGACTTCTCGTATCCGGTCAGGCCCACGAGGTCGATCACTTCCTGTGACCGCTCCCCGCGTTTCGCCCGCGGTACCCCGCGGATTTCCAGCCCGTAACCGACGTTGTCCGCGACAGTCCGGTGCGGCAGCAGGCCGAAGTGCTGGAACACCATGGAGAACTTGTTCCTGCGCAGGTCACGCAGCCGTTTCGCGTCCGCTTCGAGAATGTTCTCGCCCTCGAACGTGATGGCGCCCGCGGTGGGTTCGACGAGTCTGGTGAGGCAACGGACCAGTGTGGACTTGCCCGAGCCGGACAGGCCCATGACCACGAACATCTCACCGGGAGCGACGTCGAAGTCCACTCCGCGCACGGCGGCGACAGCACCTGTGCGGTCCATCAACTCCGACCGTGACAACGATTTCAGCTCGTCCGACGCCACCACTTGAGACGCGTTGGGGCCGAACACCTTCCACAGGTCCCTGACCGAAATCACGGGATCCACGCCAAACCACTCCGAACCTGTTGCGGAACTTGTTGCGGGCTGTTGCGGACTACGCACACCGTTTCTCGATGCGCGACAGCATCGACCCTCACACGGGTACGGTCAAGGGCTGATACAAATTCAATCCTTTGTGGACAACCAATCATCCCATGACTTGACTGCCATCGATCGATCGGGAAAAGCTGAACTGAGCGGTCTCCTGCACCGCTGTCCCCTCGACGAGGAGCTGTT
>JAVXWK010000105.1:0-5227 GCA_032230575.1 Pseudonocardiales bacterium
CCAACTTCGGGATGTTCTGGTGCGCTCGTCGTCGGGCCCGTGAATTCGCATCCGGTCGGCGAGCACCTGTTCCATCTCGGCGGTCGCGGTGGCCAGATCACCGGCTTCGCCGCGTCGCCGGGCCAGACTGTGGCGGGTGGACAGCGTGTCGGGATGGTCTGGGCCGAGCACACGCAGCTCGTCGACGACCAGCCGCTCGAACGCGGCCACGGCGCCGTCCAGATCACCGGCGTCCGCCTGCGAGGACACCAGGTCGTGCCGGGTGACCAGCGTGTCCTGGTGGTCGGGTCCGCGCACTCGCAGTTCGTCGTCGAGCAGTTGTTCCAGCGCCGCGACCGCTCCAGCGAGATCGCCTAGCTTCTTCCGGGTCATCGCGAGTTTGTGACGGGTGCTGCGGGTGCTGCTGTGGTCAGGTCCGAGAACGCGCACCTGATCGGCGAGCAGCTGCTCCAGCACCATGATCATGTCCGCGTCGTCACCTGCCTCGGAGCGCCAGAAAGCGATGTTGAAGCGGACGGTCAGCGTGTCCGTGTGCTCGGGGCCGGCCAGTCGCAGCAGGTCGGCGAGCAGTCTCTCGAACGCGTCGGCCGCTCCGGCCGGGTCGTTGGCGAAGCCCTGCCAGTACGCCGCGGTGCCGCGGGCCGTCAGCGTGCTCAGATCGTCCCGCCCGCGGAACCGGGCAGCCGACTCCGAGAGCTCTTCGAAGTACCTCTGCCCGGCCGCGGGCAAACCGCTTTCGCCCAGGCTCTGCCCCGCGCGGAACAGCACGATGTGGGTGGTCGGTTGCCACAGGTGCTCGATGCCTGCTTCGGAGAGTGCCTCGGTGTTCGCCCGCAGGATCTGACCCAGCACGGGGTCCCGCTCGATCTGCGGCCATGTTTCCCACAGTGCGTCGGCAGCGGCACGCACCACTCGTGCGGAATGTTCCGCGGACCAGGTTTCGCGCGTGGTGCGCTGAACAAGTGCGTGCACCCGGACCTCCCGGTGCTCCGAGCCGATGTCCAGGTTGATCAGGCTCAGCCGGTGCAGGCAGGCGAGTCCGCTGCGGGCGTCGTGCTCGTGGACGTCTGGTCCCACGAACTTCAGCGCGCTGCGCGTGGTGAACACGCTGAGCGGGATTCCGTTGGCGCTCAACACACTGGCGAGATCGAGCAGGGGACGTGCGATTCCCTCTGGCGCCATGCCGTTGGCCTGTTCGACTGACAACGACCAGGTCGCGGCCACGGTGGAGCGGTGCTCGTCAGGCAACCCGTCGTCGTGGGGCAGCACAGCCGCGAGCCGCCGCTGGGCGAGGAGCACGCGGTAGTCCGCACAGGACAACTGGTTGTCCAGCATGTACGCACCGGCCTGCGCGAGTGCGAGAGGCAGGCATCCCAGGTCCCGCACCAGCTCGCCGACCCCGTGGAGAAGCCGTGCCTCGTGCGCCAGAACCGTGTGCAGGTAGGCGACGGCCTCGTCCTCGCTGAAGACCCCGACCTCCACCAGCTGCCGCCGATGTCCGCGCAGGGCGGCGTCCCGGCGCCGAGTCGTCACCACGACTCTGCCGGTGTCGGTCGTCGGCGGCCACAGTCCGGTGAGGTCGGCGGGGGACTGCAGGTCGTCCAGCACGACGAGCCAGCGGACGTCGGTGCCGGCCAGCCACTCCAGGAACTTCCGCGCGTCCTGCTCCTGCCCGGACAGCCTGGTGGCCACGTCGGCGTAGCTGGACATCACTGCTTCCCGTGAGCCCGCGGTCACCCAGACCAGCAGCTGAACCTGACCCGCGGCCCACGTCCGCTCGGCGTGGTCGGCGGCGAGCTGGGTCTTGCCCACGCCACCCAGCCCCGACAGGACGGTCGCCTGCGAGGGGCCGTCCGACGTCAGGATCGCGGTGTGGCCGCTGTCCAGCGTGGCGGCCAGCTGCTCGCTGGTGGCGCGACCCTGGAACGACGCCGCCCGTTGTGGCACCAGCCCGACCCGCAGTGGCAGCTGTGCGGCAGGACGCGGCGCCGCGTGCTGGTGCAGGTGCACCCCGCCCTTGACGACACCGGCCTGCACGACCTGGCCCGAGACGTCTTCGGCGCTGTTGGACACGTGGTCGTGCGGCATCGAACCAGTATCGGTTCGCCGAGCGGGCTTTCTGGTGAGAGCAACGCCGGGATGCCCCGGACGGAGCAGTCAGGTCAGCTCATGTCCGAGACGAAGCAGGCGACCTCGCCGCTCGCCGTGCGGCCGATCCAGCCTTCTGGCCAGGTGCTAGACGGCCTGGATGATCGACGAGCCGTAGGCGTCGCGCGTCTTGTCCTTCTCGTCGTGCATCAGGTACAACGCGAAGTTGTCGACGCCGATCTCCTTGAGTTCCTGCAGTCGCTCGATGTGCGCGGACTCCGGCCCCACCAGGCAGAAGCGGTCGACGATCGCGTCCGGCACGAAGTCGGTCGACCGGTTGCCCGCCTTGCCGTGGTGGGAGTAGTCGTAGCCCTCGCGGTCCTTGATGTAGTCGGTCAGGGCCTTGGGAACGACACCGGAGTCGCCGTACCGCGCGACGAGGTCCGCCACGTGGTTGCCGACCATGCCGCCGAACCAGCGCAGCTGATCCCGCTGATGGGAGAGATCAGTTCCGACGTAGGCCGGGGCCGCCACGCACATCGTGATGGACGACGGGTCGCGGCCGGCTGCGGCAGCGGCCTCGCGGACGGAGCCGATGGTCCAGCGGGCGATGTCCGGGTCCGCGGTCTGCAGGATGAAGCCGTCGGCCTGCTCACCGACCATCTTCAGCGCCTTGGGACCGTACGCGGCCATCCACATCTCGAGCTTTCCGTTGCGCACCCACGGGATCTGCACCGCCGTGCCGTGGTGTTCGACGGAACGCCCCTCGGCCAGGTCCTTGATCACGTGCATCGCCTCGCCCAGAGTGGCCAGGGAGGCCGGCTTCTGGCCGATCACGCGGCGGGCCGAGTCGCCCCGGCCGATGCCGCAGACCGTGCGGTTGCCGAACATGTCGTTCAGCGTCGCGAACAGCGATGCCGTCACCGACCAGTCGCGTGTGGACGGATTGGTGACCATCGGGCCGATGACCAGGTCGCGCGTCGCGGCGAGGACCTGGGAGTAGATGACGAACGGCTCCTGCCACAGCACGCAGGAGTCGAACGTCCAGCCGTAGCGGAAGCCGCAGTCCTCGGCGGCGCGGAGGCCTTCCACCACGTCCCGCGCCGGCGGGTCGGTCTGCAGCACGATGCCGAAGTCCACGAAAACGCCCTTCTCTACACGAGGTACTGGTTGAGTTCGCGGGACACGAAGCGGCCGTGGCCCGTCGAGCCGTGGTAGGTGCCGTCGGCGATCACCTTGCGGCCGCGCGAGAACACGGTGTCCACCTTGCCGGTGAGGTCGAAGCCCTCGTAGGCCGAGTAGTCCACGGCCATGTGGTGGGTCTCGGCGGAGATGGTCTGCGTCGCCGCCGGGTCGTAGATCACGACGTCCGCGTCGGCGCCCGGTGCGATCACGCCCTTGCGCGGGTACATGCCGAACATGCGGGCCGGGGTCGTGGCGACGATCTCGACCCAGCGCTCGCGGGTGATCTCGCCCTTCACGACGCCCTGGTGCAGCAGGTCGACGCGGTGCTCGACGCCGGGCATGCCGTTGGGGATCTTGGAGAAGTCGCCGACGCCCAGCTGTTTCTGGTCCTTGAAGCAGAACGGGCAGTGGTCGGTGCTCACGACGGACAGGTCGTTGGTGCGCAGGCCGCGCCACAGCGATGACTGGTGTTCCTTGGGGCGCAACGGAGGCGACGCGACGTACTTGGCGCCCTCGAAGCCCGGCCGCGCCAGGTCTTCCAACGAAAGATACAAGTACTGCGGACAGGTTTCGGCGAACACGTTCTGGCCCGTGTCACGAGCGGCTGTCACCGCGTCGAGTGCCTGCACGGCCGACAAGTGTACGATGTACAACGGAGAACCGGTCACCTTGGCCAGCTGGATGGCGCGCGACGTGGCCTCGCCTTCCAGCTCCGGCGGCCGGGTCAGACCGTGCTGCACCGGGTCACCGAGGCCGTTCGCCAGCGCCTGCGCGACGAGCTGGTCGATCGCGATGCCGTTCTCGGCGTGCATCATGATCGTCGCACCGGTCTCGCGCGCCTTCTGCATGGCGCGCAGGATCTCGCCGTCCGTGGCGTAGAAGACGCCGGGGTAGGCCATGAACATCTTGAAGCTGTTCACGCCGGCCGCGATGCAGGACTCCATCTCCTTGAGCGACTGGTCGTTCACATCAGAGACGATCATGTGGAAGCCGTAGTCGATGGCGCAGTTGCCGTCGGCCTTGGTGTGCCACTTGTCCAGAGTGGACAGCAGTGAGCTTCCCTTGGGCTGCACCGCGAAGTCGACGATCGTGGTCGTACCGCCCCACGCCGCCGCGGTCGTGCCGGTCTCGAAGGTGTCGGCGGACTGGGTGCCACCGAACGGCATCTCCATGTGCGTGTGCACGTCGATTCCGCCAGGGATGACGTACTTTCCGGCCGCGTCAACGACTTCGTCGGCCTGCACCGCGAAGCCCGGCGTCACGAGCGCGGCGATGTGCTCGCCCTCGATCAGCACGTCGGCCGCGTGTGAGCCGGTCGCGTTGATGACCAGACCGTTGCGAATCAACACACTCACGGCGTCACCAGGCCCTCGTAGGTGTCCGGGCGGCGGTCGCGGTAGAACGCCCAGGTGTCGCGGACCTCGGTCAGCAGGTCCAGGTCGAGGTCGCGCACCACGAGCTCTTCCTCGGTGTCGGACGCAGCTTCACCGACGAGCTGGCCGCGCGGCGACACGAAGTACGTCTGGCCGTAGAACTCGTTGTCGCCCAGCGGTTCCACGCCAACGCGGTTGATCGCGCCGACGAAGTACTCGTTCGCGACGGCCGCGGCGGGCTGCTCCAGCTTCCACAGGTACTCGCTCAGCGAACGGGACGACGCCGACGGCACGTAACTCGGCAAGTACCACAAGAACCACATCCCGCAGGTCAAGGGGTTCTGGGAGAAGTTCTACTTCAAGCCGGGCAACCTCGGGTACCCGGTGTTCGACACCGCGGTCGGCCGGATCGGCGTCTACATCTGCTACGAACGCCACTTCCCCGAGGGCTGGCGCGCTCTGGGGCTCGCGGGCGCGAAGATCGTGTTCAACCCGTCGGCGACCTCGCGTTCGCTGAGCGAGTACCTGTGGAAGCTGGAGCAGCCCGCCGCGGCCGTCGCGAACGAGTACTTCGTCGGCGC
>JAVXWK010000108.1:0-5233 GCA_032230575.1 Pseudonocardiales bacterium
TTCTCCAAAACGCGACCAACAACGCAAGGCGACCCGACCGCCCGGCGCGAAGCGCCCCAGCCAAAACTGACGCGCGACCACCCCCACACCCTCAATACCCTCCACCCCATGTACCCACAGGTGGAGCCCTACGACCAGGGCATGCTCGACGTAGGCGACAACCAGCTCATCCACTACGAAGTGAGCGGCAACCCCAACGGCAAGCCCGCAGTCGTCTTCCACGGCGGTCCAGGCTCCGGCCTCAACACGCGATGGCGCCAGGACTTCGACCCGGACCACTGGAAACTGGTGCTCTGGAGCCAACGCGGCTCAGGCAAGAGCACCCCACCGGCAAGCGACCCCGCCACCGACATGTCGGTCAACACCACCCAACACCTGATCGACGACGCCGAAAAACTCCGAGAACACCTGAAAATAGAAAAATGGCTGGTAGAAGGCGGCTCCTGGGGCTCAACCCTGGTCCTCGCCTACGCCATCCAGCACCCGACCAGGGTCAGCGAGATCATCATCCCCGCCGTCACCGCAGGACGTCCGGAAGAACTCGAGTGGATCACCCGAGGCCTGGGCCTGTTCTTCCCGGACTACTTCGAAGCCTTCCAGAACGGCGTGCCAGAAGAAGACCGCGACGGCAACCTGGCCCTCGCCTACAACAAACTCCTCAACGACCCAGACTCCAAGACGCGTGAGAAAGCCGCGTGGGACTGGAACAAGTGGGACCTCTCCACCATCACCGGCGGCGACAACGACTTCGAAGGCACCCGGTACGAGGACCCGGTCATGCGCTACCAGCTGGCCCGCACCGTCACCCACTACTGGGCCCAGGACTGCTTCCTGGAGCCGGACTACATCTTTGACAACCTCGACAAGCTCAAGGGCATCCCTGCCGTCCTCATCCACGGCCGCAACGACTTCGGCGGACCGCTGCGCACCGCGTGGGAGCTCGCGAAGAGGTGGCCCGACGCCGAACTGGTGATCCTGAACGACGCCGGCCACCTCATCATGGAAGGCAACAGCATGGACACGGCCATTGCCGCTGCCATCGACAAGTTCCGTTAGGGCGCAACAGGTCCGGGCCGGTGATAGAGATCCTCACCGGCCCACCGGATCCGATCGGCGAACCCGAACCCAGGCGCCGCAACGAAGTTGGCCGCGTCGTCGACAGAACCCGAGCCGACATAGCGAGCCCGCAACGGATACGGGAACACCGGCCGCGTCCGCACGACGTTGCCCGCGGCATCACGTCCGGTGGCGACCACGCGAGTGGGCGCGGCACCACCCTCGACCCACGAGACCAGCGAGTGGAACGGGTCGAACTCGGTCAGCGTGTCACCACCGCCGCAGTGCCACATCGACGGCACGACGAACAAGCGCGCCCAGTCCGATGAACGACCACCCGTCAAGCGCTGCCAGTAGTCGAGCGTGCCCTCGAACGGGATGGCCTGGTCGTCCGCGCCGTGCCAGATGATCAGCTTGCCGCCCGCACGCCGGAACTCGCGCAGGTCCAGCGACAACGAGTTCGCCATCACGGTTTCCGGCACCAGCCGCCGGAACTCGCGAACCGTGAACGAGAAGGACTCCAAGGACGAGTGCGGCTGCCCGATCGGGTACACGAGGTGCTTCAGCGCGTTGTCCGCCAGCTCGGCGGCGAAGCCCCTGCCGAATCCCGGGTACGGGTTGAGCCAGAACGTCCACGAGATCTCCGACCCGTAGGCCTGGCCACCGGGATAGAGCCGGACACCGCCATCGGACGGACCCGCGTAGAGCAGGCGAACCCGAGCGATCTCGTCGGCAGTCAACACACCGGCCAACGTCCCGGGATCAAAGGAACACAGCCGCGGATCCTCGATCTGCCCGTCCACCAACCCGTCGAGCCCGTCGCAGGCCTTCATCACCGCGTCGTGCAACACGAAGATCTTCTCGTTCGGAATGGAATTCCGCGCGATCCACGCCTGATACGCGATCAGCGCGGTGTAGTAGGCCGCCGGCGCCGCCGCGATGATGCCGTCGAAGTCGTGCGGGTAGCGCTGCGCCAGCAGCAGTGCTTCGCGGCCACCGTTGGAGCACCCGTTGAAGTAGGACCGAGAAGGCGTCTTGCCGTAGAACACCGAAATGATCCGCTTGGACACCTTCGACAACACATGCGGTGCGCGGTAGAACAGATCGTCACGGGCCTTCTGGTCATTCGCGGCCCAGGTGGTGTCGAACCCCGGCGGCGCGACCTGGTGGCCGTCGTCGGTCGCGGCCACGGCGGCATCACCGAACGCCGGCCCGCACTTCTGCGGGAGGACCGGGTCATCGATCATCCCGCAGAATCCGCCGCAGCCGTACTGCAGGTAGCGGCCCTGATAGCCGTGCGTGGGCAGCTTCAGCTGGAACCCGATGTTCGGCTCGATCGTCCCGCGAACGTCGCAGAACTCCGGCGTACCAGCGACTACCGCGGCCGACGTGACACGTGTCCTGGCGTCCGGCACGTCGAACGTGCGCACCAGATCCGCGCACGACCGAGCCGGACGAGTGCCGGCGGACGCGGCAGCGGGAACGATCCCCGCCGCCACGACGACAAGAGAAACCCCTAATACCAACAACTTCCGATACATATCGTCCTTCCCCAGCAGACGTACGTACGAGGGGAAGTCTCGCAGCTATCCGACGTGCACGCGTGGCCGCCGGGACGGATCCGCCTCAGCCGATCGGATGATCTCGCGTACGACCGGAGGCGTGTCCCCGCGGCCGAGAATGAGGTAGCGGAAGAGGTGCCCGAGGGGATTTCCCTCCGACCACTCGAAGTGCGCGTGCGGGATCACGCCCGTCGAGTCGCGCAACGCGAGCAGGATCGCCGCGATCGCGTTCGGCGCAGCGGGTGCGGACGCGCGAAGCACGCGATGGTCGTCGACCTCGACGCCGGTCACGCACAGCACGTTGCTGAACGCCGACGGGTCGACGATGTCGATCTCGAGGAAGATCACGTCCGCGCTGCCCGGCACCGGGTTGATCCCGCGCTGCTCGGTCTCCTTCTCGTCGTACTCCGCCTTGTCACCGTCCTGACGGCGGTTCGCGATCAACGTGATCCGGCCGTCGTTCTCGATCGTGTGGGTGATGAACTGCCGCGCCGCCTCGTCTAACTTGATCTTGTCGACGCGCAGCTCGGTGGTGCGGGAGATGCGCGACACCAACGAGATCGCGACGATGCCGATGATGAAGAAGAACGAGATCGTGATGCCGTCCGGCTTCTCGATCACGTTCTCCACCAGCGCGTACAGCAGCACCAGCGTCAGCACGGTGAAGCCGATCGTCGCGCCGCGCTGCTTCTTGCGCCACGCGGACACCGTGACGGCGAACGAACCAGACACCATCATCGCCAGGATTCCGGTGGCGTACGCACCGGCCTGCGCGTTGACGTCCGCCTTGAAAATGATCGTGATGATGATGCAGATGACCGTGTAGACGATCACGACGGGACGGACCGCGCGGCCCCATTCCGGTGCCATGCCGTAGGAAGGCAGGTACCGCGGCACGATGTTGATCAGACCGGCCATCGCGGACGCCCCCGCGAACCACAGGATCAGGATGCTGGAGATGTCGTAGACGGTGCCGAACACCTCGCCGAGCAGCTCGTGCGCCAGGTAGGCCAGCGCACGGCCGTTCGCCGGGCCGCCGGGAGCGAACTTGTCCTGCGGCACCAGCACGGTCGTGATGAACGACGTCGCGATCAGGTACACCGACATGATCAGCGCGGCGGTCGTCAGCAGCTTGCGGGTGTTGCGCACCCGGCTCTCCAGCCGCTCCTCCGGCGTCTTCCCGTCCGCGGAGACCAGCGGCATCATCGAAACGCCGGTCTCGAAGCCGGACAGACCGAGCACCAGCAACGGGAACGCCAAGATCGCCGGCCCGACCACACCGAAGAAACCACCGCCGTGCGCACCCAGGGCGGAAATCCAACGGTCCAGAGCATCCGGCGTCGCAAAGACGTCCACGAGCCCCACCACGGCCAAGACGGCGTTCAGGGCGAGGAACACCGCCACCAACGGGATTGCGACGCCCACGGCCTCGCTGAAGCCCATCAGGAACACGCCGCCGAGGATCAGCAGCAGCACGATCGTCAGAACCATCTCGGCGCCGTGCAGCGACTCGGGCACGTACGGGTTCTCCAGCGCGTGCACGGACGCGTCGGCCGCGGACAGGGTGATCGTGATGATCCAGGACGTCGCCACGAACCCGAGCAGCACCAGCACGAAGACCTTGCCGCGCCAGAACGGCAGCAGGTCCTCGAGCATCGCCACCGAGCCCTGGCCGTTCGGGCTCTCCCGCGCCACCCGCCGGTACATCGGCAGCATGCCGAGCAGCGTCAGCGCCACGATGAGCAACGTCGCCAGCGGGGACAGCGCGCCGGCCGCCAGCGCCGCGATACCCGGCAGGTACGACAGCGTGGAGAAGTAGTCGACGCCGGTGAGCGTCATGACCTTCCACCACGCGTGCGGCTTGGCGTGCGACTCGGTGCTCTCCGGACCGGAAGGTGCCACGCGGTCGGCGAGCAGCCACTTGCCCAGCGGCCCTCCCGGTGGCGCCGGACGTTCCGGGCTCGGCACCTCTGCGGGGATGGCGTACTCCGTGCTCATGGCGCAGAGCATGCCATCACCAGGTGATCAAGGCCTGAAGTCCGCCGGAAAACCAGCCTCCTGAACGGACAATCCGGACGGACGCAACGTTCCGATGCTGCCCTGCGCGTGGAGATCCAGGAAGAGGTCCACAACGTCCGGATCGAACTGCTCGCCGCGGCCGGCCCACAGTTCGCGCCGCGCCCGGTTCTCGTCCAGCGCGGTCTGGTGTGGACGATTGGACCGCATCGCGGCCCAGGCCACGCATACGGACAGAATGCGCGCCTCGGCCCGGATGTCCGCGCCGCGCAGCCCGTCCGGATAGCCGTCGCCGTCGTAACGTTCGTGCTGCTGCCTGATCACGTGCGCAACGCCCGCGAACCCCGGCACCATCCGCGCGAGCCGGTAGCCGAAGTCGGGATGTTGCCGCAGCAACCGCCACTCCTCCTCCGACAGCGCACCGGGCTTGGTCAGCACCACCTCGGGGATGATGACCTTGCCGATGTCGTGCAGCCGCCCGGCGAGCTGGGTGATCCGGATCGTCGGCGCGTCGAGCCCGAACTCTCCCGCCGCCACGCCCGCCCAGCGCGACACCGAACGGCTGTGGTCGTAGCGGTGCAGCCACCCGTCCACCCGGT
>JAVXWK010000110.1:0-10559 GCA_032230575.1 Pseudonocardiales bacterium
ACGTAGAACCGCTTCATCGGCTGGTCGCTCCACCCGTCGAGCGGGATCGGCACACCCCAGTCGAGGTCACGGGTGATCGCGCGCGGCCGCAGGTCCTTGATCAGGTTCTGCGAGAACTTCAGCACGTTGGGACGCCAGTCGGACCGCGCGCCCATCCACTTGCTCAGCGACTCGATGAACGAGGGCAGGTCGAGGAACAGGTGCTCGGTCTCGACGAACTTCGGCGTCTCGCCGTTGATCTTCGAGCGCGGGTTGATCAGCTCGGACGGGTCCAGCTGGTTGCCGCAGTTGTCGCACTGGTCGCCACGCGCGCCGTCGTAACCGCAATGAGGGCAGGTGCCTTCGATGTAGCGGTCGGGCAGCGTCCGGCCAGTCGACGGGCTGATCGCGCCCATCTCCGTCTTGGGGACGACGTAGCCGTTCTTCCACAGCGCGGCGAACAGGTCCTGCACCACCTGGTAGTGGTTGCCGGTCGTCGTGCGGGTGAAGAGGTCGTAGGAGAGGCCGAGGCCCTGCAGGTCAGACGCGATCACACGGTTGTACTTGTCGGCGAGCTCACGAGCCGTGAGCCCTTCCTTCTCGGCCTGCACCTGGATGGGCGTGCCGTGCTCGTCCGTGCCGCTGACCATGAGCACCCGGTGTCCGGACATTCGCATGTAGCGGGAGAAGACGTCGGACGGGACACCGAAACCGGAGACGTGACCGATGTGCCTGGGGCCGTTGGCGTAAGGCCAGGCCACCGCGGTCAGTACGGAGGCACTCATGCGCATAGCCTACGGAGGCCGTGCCACCGGCTTTCCACTGCATAGGAGGTCCCTTGTCCGCGACCCGGATGCTCGTCCTCGGCGTGGTCAAGCTCGTCGGCGAGGCCCACGGGTACGTGGTGCGCCGCGAGCTGCAGTCGTGGTCGGCGGACAAGTGGGCGAACGTGCAGCCGGGCTCGATCTACCACGCGCTGAAGTCGCTGGCCAAGGACGGACTGCTGGAGCCGGTCGGCACCGAGGTGTCCGACGAGGGCCCCGCCCGCACCACCTACAAGATCACCGCGGCCGGCGAGCACGAGCTGCGGGATCTGCTGAACCACGCCCTGGCCGACGCGGCCGCCGGCAACGACGAGGTCTCCGCGGGCATCGCGATGATCAACCTCGTCCCCCGCAAGCAGGCGATCGTGCTGCTGAAGAACCGGCTGGCCGGGCTCGAGGGCCAGGTCGCGCCGACCCGGCACGGCATCACCTCGATGCCGGAGATGGGCAAGCCCGCGCACGTCAGCGAGCTGTTCCGGCTGTGGCTCGTCCACCTCGAAGGCCAGGTCCGCTGGACTCGGGAGCTGATCGAACGCCTGGAAGCCGGCGAGTACACGCTAAACGACTAGTCAAACTTGATTAGTACCGCTAGCCTCTAGTCAAAGTTGACTAGAGGGGATTCAGTCATGATCAAGGCACGCGGCCTCGCGCGCCGGTTCACGACGAAGTTCGGCCCTGTCGAAGCAGTTCGAGGGGTCGACATCGACGTTGCCGAAGGGGAGCTCGTCGGGTTCCTGGGCCCGAACGGCGCAGGTAAGTCCACGACGTTGCGCATGCTCACGACGCTGCTGGAGCCGACGGCGGGCGAGGCGATCATCGCCGGGCACGACCTGCTGACCGATCCGGCCGGGGTGCGCCGCAACATCGGCTACGTCGGGCAGAAGAACAGCGCGAGCGCCGACCAGCGAGTGACGGACGAGCTGGAGTTCCAGGCCCGCTTCTACGGCCTGGGCAAGCACGACGCCCGCAAGAAGATCACCGAGGTGCTTGAACGCTTCGAGCTGACCGGCCTGGAGAAGCGCGGCGTCATCACGCTCTCCGGCGGCCAGCAGCGCCGGCTCGACATCGCGATGGGCATGCTGCACGACCCGCGGCTGCTGTTCCTGGACGAACCGTCGACCGCGCTCGACCCGCAGAGCCGCCGCAACCTGTGGGACCACATCAAGCAGCTCAAGGCCGACGGCGTCACGGTCTTCCTGACCACGCACTACCTCGACGAGGCCGACTTCCTCAGCGACCGGCTGCTGGTGATCGACCACGGGCTGATCGTCGGCGAGGGCTCACCGGACGAGCTGAAGAACCGCGTCTCGGGCGACCTGGTCGTGCTCGGCACGCCGCAGGCCGCGCTCGTCGCCACCAAGTTCGAGAACGCGGTCGTGGACGCCGAACTGGTCAGCTTCCGCATCCCGAACGGCGACCGCGCGCTGCCCGGGTTGCTGCGCGATCTCGACCAGATCGGCGTCGAGCTGCACTCGGTGCAGGTCCACCGGCCGACGCTGGACGACGTCTTCCTCACCATGACCGGCCGTTCCTTGAGGGAGGAAGCAAATGCTGCGTGACACCTGGCTCGTCTTCGCCCGCGTGATGCTGCCGGTGATGCGCAACCCCGTCGCGGTGATCTTCGGGGTGGCCCAGCCGCTGCTCTACCTGGGCCTGTTCGGACCACTGCTCGGCGACACCGGCTGGCAGTGGTTCGTGCCGGGTCTGCTGGTGCAGATGGCGTTGTTCGGCACGGCCTACGCGGGCTTCTCGCTGCTGCCCGAGGTGCGGGCGGGTGTGATGGAACGGCTGCGGGTCACCCCGGTCAGCCGGGTCGCACTGCTCGTCGGCAGGGTCGGCAAGGACGTGGTGCTGCTCGTCGTGCAGAGCCTGCTGATCGTGCTGGCCGCGATGCTGTTCGGGTTCCGCGCGTCGGCCGGACAGATCCTGCTCGGGCTCGGACTCGTGGCGTTGCTCGGCGTCGCCATCGGATCCGTGTCGTACGCGATCGCTCTGAAGGTGAAGCTGGAGTACGTCTTCGCGTCCGTGCTGTCGTCGACCATCGTGCCGTTGATGCTGCTCTCGGGCGTGCTGCTGCCGATGTCGAACGGGCCGAAGTGGCTCTACTGGTTGTCTCGGGTCAACCCGTTGGCGCACGTCGTCGACGCCGAGCGGTCGATCTTCAACACCGGTTCGATCCTCTTCGGCCTGGTCTCGGTAGCCGCGCTGGTGCTGGTCGGCGTGTTCTACGGCGTCCGCACGTTCAACCGCGAGTCAGCCTGACCTCGAGAACGTTCGACATCACGGTGAACCGCGGCACCTGTTCAACGAGCGTCAGGACGGCGTCGTCCTGCCCGAACCGCCCGAGCCAGTCCCGCTCGCTCGGGCTATCGGTGGAGACGGTGAGCGAGTAGCGGTACAGGCCCGGCTCGGTCAGCGGGGTGGCGAACGTCGCCAGGGGGAGGAAGCCGGGACCAGTCGGATCGAACGACTCCCCTGGCCCCAGCCGGCGGAAGTCCTGTTCCCGCAACGGTCCCACGAGCGGGTCCTCGGCCGTCTCCGGCCGGGCAACGACCACGCCGTCACGAGTGATCGACGGCCGGTAGTGCGGGAACCTGATCCCGTGCTCCGAGCCGTCGATCACCCCGACCAGCCACGCCTCGTCAGGACCGAGGTTACGGACCTCGATCCTGACGGGTGGCGGTCCACTCAGGACCACAGCGATCATCCGACGAACCTACTGCTGCTGGTCCAGCAACTCGCTCTTGCGGGCCGCCGCCCGCTGGCGGATGTCGTCCAGCACCTTGGGGTTCGTCACGCCGCGGTCGGCGAAGAGGTCCGGCGTCCGGTCGAGTAGCGCCGCAGCCTGGTCCCTCTCGCCCAGCTGGACGTGTGCCCCTGCCAGCTTCGAGACGGCCATGTTGAGGGTGATGTTGTCGATGCGCCCGTCGGCGACCGACATGTCGACCACCTCGGTCAGCAGGCGCACGCTCTCCTCTGGCCTCGGGGGCAGCACCATCAGGTGCTTGTCCGCCGTGACGTCCTTGAACTCGTGCTCCGCGTCGACCCCCTTGGCCAGCTTGGCGTAGGCGGCCAGCGGGTGGCCGGGGTACTCGGCGAGCAGTTCGTCGAGCTTCGTGTTGCCCTCGCTCAGGGAGCCCGACTGGGAGCCGAGCAGGGCCAGCAACTGTCCCTGCTGCTCGCCCAGCAGCAGTTCGCCGACCCGCTGGTCGGCAGCGGACAACGGGGTGCGCACGGTGATCCGCCGCACCGGCGCGACGACGCGCGAGCCGTCGGCCGCGATGTACTGCGCCCGCACCAGGTAGACACCCGGTTGCTCGAAGTAGAAGCCGTCCCTGCCGAACCCGATGTACGCGCTGTCGTAGATCGACCGCCGCTCGTCGTTGAGCTCGACGAGTTCCTCGATCTCCACACAGCGCTGGAGGAACGGGCGATACGCGATGGTGCGGCCCGACGGCTGCCGGATCGCGACGGTCACCAGACCGTCCTTCGGGTGCAGGTGGTCGTGCGTCCGGCGGCCCCGCAGGTCCGTGGTCGACAGCTTGAGCTCGATCACGACCGGCTCGCCGTACTCGAACGTCTCGTTCCGCGTGCGCACCTCGAAGGTGAGCCCCGACTCGTCCACGATCGGCTCGTCGAACAGCTCCGGATCCAGGTCGGCCGCACCGATGCCGAACGAGTTCGCGCCCATGACCACGTTCTTGTAGAAGCCGTGCCGCAGGTGGATCAGCTCGTTGTCGGTGAACTGGAAGGGGAACGCCGCCCAGTAGCCCGCGGTGCCACCCGGTTGGTAGTTCTGCGGGTAGTTCATCCACGACAGGTCGCCGAACCCGCTGCTGGGGCCGAGCGGCGCGGGCGGGGTGGCGAGGTTCTTCTGCCACGAGTGCAGCAGGTTGAACGCGTGGCCGAGTTCGTGCACGTAGGTGCGCAACGCGGCACGCAGGCTGAACGCGTCGTTGCCCTGGATGGCGTCGTGGAACACCGCGCAGCCCTGACGCTGGAAGGCGTTCTGGTAGTCGAACATGATGCCGCGCACGCCGCCGCCCTCGTACGAACCCGCGACGAACGTCCACACCTTCCACTGCGGCTTGTTCGCGAACAGGCTGAAGTGGTTGACCATCGCGTTGTGCAGCTCGGCGTCGTTCCAGCCGTTGCCACCGGAACCGGCCACCGGAACGATGTTCGAGACGCCGGCGGGCCGCAGCTCGAGACCGCCTTCGGCGTACGTCTCCGGCACGGTAAGCGTGCGTGCCTGGCTGCCGGCCGGCTGTGGCAGCGACCCGGTTTGGTAGGACTGGAACGCGACAGCGCCCGGCACGCAGTCCAGCTCCCAGTCGATGCTGCGGAACGCGGCCGACACGAACGGACACACATAGCTCGCGCCCGGTGAGTTCGGCGGCCGCACGAACTGGACGGTGGCGGCGGCGTGCGGCAGATGGGTGGGCACGCGCGGGATGGTGACCCGTACGAGCGGTGCGGCGGCCGCCCAGGTGTACACGCCGAGACCCTCGATCTTGATCTGGGTGGCTGTCACGACGATCGACGGAGCATGCACGATGAAGGAGCCGAAGTAGTTCGTTGTGCCGCCGCTCACCTGGAAGAAGTCGCCGCTCACACGCCTCATCGGGCGCCGGCCGTCGACGTCGACCCTCAACTCGAGCTGGAACCCCACTCCGCCACTGTGGTAGCGGCCGCGCACCAGATGCCTGATGACGGGCAGGACGGCCTCGGCGGTCGGTTCCGAGGTGTCTTCCGCGGCCTGCGCCACATCTCGTGACTCTCTGAGGAGGTTGGCGTAGGCCTCGATCTCGGCGACCGACCGGGACGTGGTTTCGACAGCGGTGGGATCCGGAATGGTTGTCATTGCGATGCTCCGCGCGGATTGCGCACGAACCTGGGGGGCGTCGTCCCCGGAGTAAGCCGTGCCGACCCACTCTTCGCCGAGACCGGTGGGCTGGCTAGAACCATCCGTGTTAGGTCGAAATGCCCTGACGACCTGGGCAAACCGACGGGCTTATGCCTTGATGGCAGCGTCGTAGAGGGCCTTCTTGCTGATACCGGCCGCTTCCGCGACCTCGGCCGCGGCGGACTTCAGCCGTTCTCCGTCGGCAACGCGTTGTTTCACCTCGGCGACCAATATCGCCAGATCCGGCTTGTCGTCGACCGGGGCAGGACCCAGCACCACGGTGATCTCGCCGCGTGCGCCTTCCACGGCCCACTCGGCGAGTTCAGCGAGAGTGCCCCGCACGACTTCTTCGTACTTCTTGGTCAGCTCGCGGCACACAGCCGCGTTGCGGTCCGGGCCGAGCACCTCCACGGCGTCCGCGAGCGTCGCAGCGAGCCGATGGGGCGCTTCGAAGAAGACGACGGTGCGTTGTTCCGTGGCGAGCGGTGCGAACCAGCGCTTGCGCTCTCCGGACTTGCGCGGCGGGAACCCGTCGAACGCGAACCTGTCGCTCGGCAGGCCCGACACGGCGAGCGCGGTCGTCACAGCGGACGGGCCGGGCAGGCACGTGACCTTGAGATCCTGCTCGACACACGCGGCGACCAACCGGTAACCGGGATCGGACACGGACGGCATCCCGGCGTCCGTCACGAGCAGCACGGTCTCGCCGTTGTGCAGCGATTCCAGCAGCCCGGGAAGTCGCGCGGTCTCCACCTGGTCGTAGAAGCTGATCACCCGTCCAGTGGGTTTGACCTGCAACGCGGACGCGAGACTGTGCAGCCGCCGGGTGTCCTCCGCGGCGATCACATCGGCTGTCCCCAGCGCCTCGACCAGGCGTGCGGAAGCGTCGCGGATGTCACCGAGCGGGGTGGCGGCCAGGACCAGACGGCCTGAACCGGATACAGGACTCACATGCTTCACCCTACGATCGGCGGCGTGACAGTCCTCGTGCAGCCAGGAGAGGCGCCCGTCGTCGTCGAGGAGCCACGCACGGATCGTGCGGCGGCACTCGACCCGCCGCCGTCCGGAGACCGCATGCGCGGGTGGCTCGTCACGATCGTCGTGACGCTGATCGGCGCCGTCGTCCGGTTCTGGAACCTCGGGTATCCGACCGACAAGGGCACGCCGATCTTCGACGAGAAGCACTACGTGCCGCAGACGGCACAGGTGCTGCGCAACGGCGGCTACGAGGACAACCCGGGCTATGAGCTGATCGTCCACCCGCCGCTCGCCAAGCAGCTGATGGCGATCGGCCAGGATCTCTTCGGCTACGACGGCATCGGCTGGCGGTTCGCCTCAGCCCTCGCGGGCGCGATCACGATCCTGATGATCGTCCGCATCGCCCGCCGTCTGACCCGCTCGGACCTGCTGGGCGCGCTGGCCGGCGTGCTGCTCATCGCGGACGGCGTCTCGCACGTCCAGTCGCGGATGGGCATGCTCGACATCTTCCTGGCGCTGTTCGTCGTCGCCGCGTTCGGCTGTCTGGTCGTGGACCGCGAACAAGTGCGTGAACGACTCGCGGTGGCCGTGCGCGAGGGGTTCGTGGGGAACTCGGCGTTCGGGCCGTGGCTGGGCTTCCGCTGGTGGCGCTTCGGTGCGGGCATCTCGCTCGGCCTCGCGTGCGGCGTGAAGTGGTCCGGCATCTGGTACATCGGCGCGTTCGGGCTGCTGACGGTCGTCTGGACCGCTCTGGCGCGCCGTGCCGCCGGTGTCGAGGAACCGTGGCTGGGCGCGATCGCGAAGGACCTGCTGCCGTCGCTGGGCGGCCTCGTCGCGATTCCGGTACTGGTCTACGTCGCGACCTGGTTCCCGTGGATGGCCAGCGAGACCGGCATCGACCGGCACGTGGTCGGCGGCAAGGTCAAGGACATCTCGTACATCCCGGATGTCCTGCAAGGGCTTTGGTACAACGCCAAGACGGTCTACAAGTTCCACGTCGAGCTGGTCACCTCGGCGACCAACCGGCACCCGTGGGAGTCGAAGCCGTGGACGTGGCCGATGGGCCTGCGTCCGATGCTCTACTACTACGAGAGCAGCGTGACGGGTTGCGGCGCGGCATCGTGCGTCGGCGCGATCATGCTGATCGGCACGCCCGCGATGTGGTGGCTCGCGTTCCCGGTGATCGGCTGGGCGCTCTTCCGCACGATCGGCCGGATGGACTGGCGCTACGCCGGCGTGCTCGTCGCGTACCTGGCCGGGCTCCTGCCGTGGTTCCTCAACCTCGACCGGCAGATGTACTTCTTCTACACCACACCGATGGCGCCGTTCCTGGTGCTGCTGATCGTGCTGGCGCTGGGCGAGATCCTGGGGCGGCGCGCGGCCGGTTCCGAACGGCGCGGCACGGGTCTGCTCGTGGTGGCGCTGTACGTCGGCATCGTGGTGGCGAACTTCGTGTGGCTGTGGCCGATCTTGAACGGTGTTCCGATCACGCCCGAGATGTGGCAGCAGGAGCTGTGGCTGCCTAGCTGGCGCTGATCTTGGCCCGCTTGCCGCAGGGTGCGTTAGGGCACTCAGCAGCGTCCCCACCAGGCGCGATGAGCTAACATCCCCCAATCTTCAGCACGATCGAGTGACCCCTCAATCCAGGTAGATCTCGCCCTGAGTCGTGCTGGCCGACCTGGGGGAACGATGAGCACGACCGTCGAAGCAGGCCCGAAGCACGACAGCGGGAGACCCGGCAGCGGTGAGTCGGCGCGTACCGGCTTTCGCACCGATGTCCAGGCATTACGTGCGATCGCCGTGCTCGCCGTGGTGGTCAACCACTTCTGGCCTTCCGCGCTGACCGGTGGCTACGTCGGAGTCGACGTCTTCTTCGTCATCTCCGGCTTCCTCATCACCTCGCACCTCGACCGCGAGATCGTCCGCACCAGCAAGGTGAGGCTCGGCAGGTTCTACGCGCGGCGCGTCCGGCGGCTGCTGCCCGCGGCGTTCCTGGTGCTCGTCTTCAGCATCGTCACGGCGTACTTCCTGCTGCCCTATCCGCGATGGACGGCCAACGCGTGGGAGTCCTTCGCCGCCGCCTCCTACTGGGAGAACTGGCTGCTCGCGGGCAAGTCGGTGAACTACTCGGCGCAGAACGAGGCCGCGAGCCTGGTCCAGCACTACTGGTCGCTCTCGGTCGAGGAGCAGTTCTACCTGTTCTGGCCGTTGCTGCTGATCGGCCTGTTCAAGCTCGGCAGGCGCCGCTGGGTCGTGGCCGGCGTCGCGGTGCTCGGCGCGCTGTCGCTCGGTCTCAGCGTCTACTACACGATCGTCTCGCCGAGCCAGGCGTACTTCATCACGCCGGTCCGGGTGTGGGAGTTCGCGATCGGGGCCGGTGTGGCGCTGGCCTCCGCGAAGTTGGTGCTGCCCCGCGTGGCCGCCGGGCTGGCCGCGTTCGCCGGCCTGGCGATGATCATCGCGACGGCGTTCGTCTACGACCACCACACGCCGTTCCCCGGCTACCTCGCCCTGATCCCGGCGGCCGGCACCGGCCTGGTGATCGTCTCCGGTCTGCGTACGGGCAAGCAGTGGCACACGGCCGTGACCGCGTCGTGGCCTGTGCAGTTCGTGGGCAACATCAGCTACTCGCTGTACCTGTGGCACTGGCCGGTCGTGCTGCTCGCGCCGTTCGCGCTGAGCGGCCTGCTGGACAAGGGTGAGCTCACCACGCCGTGGCTGCTCGGTCTGCTCGCGCTGTCGCTGGTGCTCGCCTGGTTGTCGAAGACGCTGGTCGAGGACCGCGGCATGTCGTGGGGCCCGCTGACCCGCAGCACCGGGCTGACGTTCGCCGGCATGGTGGCGGGGGTCGCGGTCGTCGCGGTGCTCGCGACCGGTCTCCAGTGGACCTACGGACGGCATGTCGCACAGGCGGAGCGGGACGTGGCCGCGGGTCTGAACACCCCGTGCAACGGCGCCGGCGCCATGGTCGGCTCCAACGGCTGCCCCACCCCGTTCGCCCCGGCCCGCGTGACGGCGATGGGCCCGGCCAACGAGTACTGGAAGCTCGCACCCGAATGCGGGAAGAGCCAGGAGTACGAGCTCGACGGGGAGAAGCACGCCTCCGGGACCTGCGACTTCTCCGGTGGCTCCGCCGCTGCCGAGAAGGTGTGGCTGGTGGGCGACTCGCACGCCCAGCAGTGGCAGCCGGCGATGTTCGAGGTCGCCCGCGAACGCAAGTGGGTGCTCAAGCTCGGTTACCTCGGCGCGTGCCCGTTCGCGGACGTCCGGGTCTCCGAGTTCCGCGGCAAGCCCACCACCGAGAAAGAGGTCAAGCGCTGTTCCACCTGGAGCAGGCACGTGACCGACGAGATCACCAAGGACAAGCCGTCGCTGGTCCTGACGTCGTTCTTCTCGCGCCGGGAGACCGCTGACGACAAGAGCGGCCGCAACCAGGTCGACCAGTACCGCGCGGGTCTGGAACCGAAGTGGCGCAAGTGGACGGACGCGGGTGCTCGCGTGGTCGTGCTCGCCGATCCGCCGTACAACGGCGAGGTCCGCAATCCCGAGTGCGTGAACCTGAACCCCTCGAAGCCCGAGGCCTGCGCCGTCCCACGGGACAAGGCCCAGCCGTCCGACCCGTTGGTCGAGGTCGCTCGCACTGCGAACAACCCCGGCGTGTCCGTGATCGACCTGAGCGACTACTTCTGCGACGAGAAGCAGTGCCACGCCGTGATCGGCAACGTGGTCGTCTACTTCGACCCCGACCACGTCAACAGCGAGTTCAGCCGCAGTCTGGCGCCGATGATCGCGAAGGCACTGCGCTAGCTCCCGCTGATCTCCAGCGCTTTCTCCTTGGTCAGGTCACCCTCCAGCCGGAGGGTGACCTGACC
>JAVXWK010001146.1:0-15527 GCA_032230575.1 Pseudonocardiales bacterium
CTCCCGAGCAGCCTCCAGCAGCCACGGCTCGACTCCCCGCGCACGAAGGTCCCGGCAGGCAGCGTCGGCATCGCGGGCGAGTTCACCGCCGCCTACCCCAGAGCCACGCCGGGCGGCTGGCGGTTGATCGGCCGCACCGAGATCACGCTGTTCGACCCGAAGGCCGAGACCCCGGCGCTGCTGCAGCCCGGCGACCTGGTCAGGTTCGTGGCGGAATGAACCGCAAGATCACGATCATCCGCACCGGGCCGCAGGCACTGATCCAGGACCTGGGCCGCCCCGGCAACGCGCACCTCGGCGTACCTCCGTCCGGCGCGGTCGACCCCGACTCGCTCAAGCTCGCCAACCGGCTCGTCGGCAACGACGAAGCCGCCGCCGGGCTGGAACTCCTGCTGGGCGGCACGGAGCTCACCACCGACGCCTCCTGCACGGTCGCCATCACCGGCCCGCACGTTCAGGTCTGGATCGACGACAGGCTCGCCGACTCGCACCAGCCGTTGCACCTCCCCGAGGCCTCGACGCTGAAGATCGGCACGCCGGACACCGGCCTGCGCACCTACCTGGCCATCTCCGGCGGCATCGACGTCCCGGAAGAACTCGGCAGCCGCTCGACCGACCTGCTGTCCGGAATCGGTCCAGACCCGTTGCGGGACAACGACGTTCTGCCGCTCGGTACGCCGAACGTCCCAATCGGAGCGGACGTAGTGCCACCACACCGAGCGCCGCAAACGTTGGTCATCCCGATCCGGCTCGGCCCGCGGGACGACTGGTTCGACGACGGGGAAACCCAGCTGCAGCAGGGATCCTGGACGGTGTCGGATCGCAGCAACCGCGTCGGCGCGCGGCTCAGCGGCACCAAGCTGAATCGTCGTGACGGCGAGATTCCCAGCGAAGGGATGATCACCGGCTCGGTCCAGGTGCCGCCGGACGGTCAGCCCGTGGTCTTCCTGAACGATCACCCGACGACCGGCGGCTATCCCGTGATCGGCGTGGTCGACCGTGATCACCTGCGGTTTCTCGGCCAGGCGCGGCCGGGGACGAGCGTCAGGTTCCGCCCGATCGACTGAGATCCACGCCGTTGACGCAGTGGTCCAGACCAAAGTACCGTAACAGCCAGGCCGCCGCGGACCTCTACCTACCTGGAGTTCCGCATGCGCCGAATCCCTGCCCTCCTGGCGATTTTGGTCGCTGTGCTCGCACTGGCGGTCCCCGCACAGGCCGCCACGGGCATCACCGCGACCTTTTCCCGCACCGGCACGAGCGGCAAGTTCGTGGTCGCCAACGCGACCACGACCGCGCTCAACGGGTGGTCGATCAAGTTCGACCTGCCGGCCGGTGTCACGGTCAGCAACGTCCAGAACGCGACGACCACCCAGAACGGCACGAGAGTGACGCTCACTCCTGCCTTCTACATCAACAACCTCCCGCCGGGACGCAACACCGAGCCGTACAGCCCGACGTTCACGCTGAGCGCGGCTTCCGACCCGACCACCTGCACGATCAACAACATGGCGTGCGACGGCAGCGGCACCACACCGCCGGTGCCGACCGGGCTCACCGCCGACTACTCGGTCGCGGGCGGCACGGCGAAGTTCATCGTCCGCAACCACTCCAGCGCCGCTGTCACCGACTGGTCGATCAGCTTCACGCTGCCCAACGGCGTGACGGTCAGCAACGGCCAGAACGGCACGGTCAGCCAGAGCGGCAACCAAGTCACCGTCACGCCGATCTACTACAACAAGACCGTGGCCGCGGGCGGCAGCACCGAGCCCTACAGCCCGACGTTCTCGATCAGCCAGAACATCGACCCGGTGACCTGCCGGATCAACAACGCGAACTGCGACGGCAGCGCGGACACTCCGCCAAGCGCACCAACGGGTCTGGCCTCGCCGAGCAAGACCACGCGCACGGTGACGTTGCAGTGGAACGCCTCCACCGCGGGCTCGCTGCCGATCGCCGGCTACGACGTCTACAACGGCAGCACGCTCGCCACGAGCAGCACCACGACGTCCGCCATCGTCACCGGGCTGAACCCGAACACCGCGTACTCGTTCACGGTGCGGGCCAAGGACACCAAGGGCACGCAGTCGGCACCGAGCGCGGCGGTGAGCGTCACGACCAACAACCCCGCCACCGACACGACCCCGCCGAGCGTGCCGGGCAACCTGCGTTCGACCGCCAAGGACGCGGGCAGCATCACGTTGGCGTGGAACGCTTCCACGGACAACAGCGGTGTCGCCAACTACGACGTCTATCAAGGCGCCACCGTGAAGATGACGGTCTCCGGCACGACGGCGACCGTCAGCGGCCTCGCGCCGTCGACGAGCTACACCTTCACCGTCAGGGCCCGCGACACCTACGACAACGTGTCCGGGGCGAGCAACGCGCTCACCGAGACCACGAGTGACATCGTCGGCGGGTACGCCCGTGTCGGGTACTTCGTGCAGTGGGGCATCTACGGACGCCAGTACTTCGTGAAGGACATGGACGCCGCGAAGCTGACGCACGTCAACTACGCGTTCGGCAACATCGACCCGGTCAACCTGACATGTCTGCACGGTGTCACCAAGGGCACCACGGCAAATCCGCAGGACCCGAACCAGGGTGACGGCGCGGGCGACGCGGAAGCCGACTACAGCAGGTCGATGAGCGCGGCGCAGTCGGTCGACGGTGTCGCGGACAGCGGCTGGGAACCGTTGCGCGGCAACTACAACCAGCTCCGCAAGCTCAAGGCGAAGTTCCCGAACCTCAAGGTGCTGATCTCGCTCGGCGGCTGGACGTACTCGAAGTACTTCTCCGACGTCGCGGCGACCGACGCCTCGCGCAAGAAGTTCGTGTCGTCGTGCATCGACATCTACCTGAAGGGCAACCTGCCGACCTACAACGGCGCCGGTGGTCCAGGCACCGCGGCCGGCATCTTCGACGGCTTCGACCTCGACTGGGAGTGGCCTGGCGCGGAAGGCCACGCGGGCAACCACTTCGGCCCGCAGGACAAGGTCAACAACTCGCTGCTGATCGAGGAGTTCCGCCGGCAGATCGACGCGTACGGCGCCACGACCGGCAAGCGGTACCAGATCACCGCGTTCACCCCGGCCGACCCCGGCAAGATCGCGACGGGCTGGGAGCTCGGGCGGGTCGCGCAGTCGATGGACATCTTCAACGTCCAGGGCTACGACTTCCACGGCTCCGGCAGCGACAACTCGTGGGAGCCGAACCGGACCGGGCACCAGGGCAACCTCTACCCCGACCCGGACGACCCGTACCCGTTCCACTTCGACGTGGCGAGCACCGTGCAGGCCTACCTCGACGCCGGGGTGCCGTCACGCAAGATCACGCTCGGGCTCGCGTTCTACGGCCGCGGCTGGCAGAACGTGGTCAACGGCGGCAAGAACGGCGAGTGGCAGGCCGCGGGTGGTGCGGCACCTGGCCAGTTCCCGGAGGAGGCGGGCACGCGCGGGTACGCCAACCTCGTGGCGTCCGTGCCGAACTGCACCGTCTACCACGACGAGGTGGCCGTGGCGACGTCCTGCTACACCGGCAACCAGTGGTGGACCTTCGACGACGCGTGGTCGATCCAGCGCAAGACCGCGTGGCTGAAGTCGAAGAACCTGCTGGGCGCGATGTTCTGGGAGATGTCGGGTGACCGCGGCCCGTTGATGGCCGCGGTCGACGCCGGACTCCGTTAGTACTCGGACTCGTACAGGCCCTGCAGCTCGGTCAGCAGGGCTGAGGAGTCGGGCAGTTGCTTGCCGTCCAGCGTGTTCACCCGCGTGATCTTGCGGACGCTGGACGCGAGGAACACGCCCTCGGCGTCGTAGAGCTCGCCGGCCTGGATCGGCTCCACGAGCACGGTCCAGCCGGCGCGTTCGGCGGCGCGGAACAACGCGTACTGCGTGGTGCCGGGCAGGATGCCGAGCTTCGACGGCGGCGTGACGAGGGTCTTGCCGCGCACCAGGATCACGGTCGAGGTCGGGCCCTCGAGCACCGAGCCGTTCGACGTCGTGAAGATGACCTCGACGGCTCCGCGGCGCTCGGCCTCGCGGATGGCGGCCATGTTGATCGCGTACGACAGCGACTTGGCGCCCAGCAGCAGCCACGGCGCGCGGTCGGCCAGGTCCGGCTCGATGCCGCGGTCCAGCGTCACCGCGGCCAGGCCCTCTGCCCTCTGCTTGAGCACCTTCGCGCCGATCTCCATGCCGATCGCGAACCCGGTGCCCGTGCCGTCACCACCGTCGATGCCGCGGGTGTAGACGAGCTTGAGGGCGAACTCCCGGCCACCGGTCCAGTTGCCGATGACGAGCTCGACCGCGCGCTCGAACTCCGCTCGCGGCGGCGTGGGCATGTCGAGCATGGCTGCGGACCGGTCGAGCCGGTCCAGATGGGGCGTGAGTTCGCGGGGCTTCCCGTCGACCACGAGGATCGTTTCGAACACGCCGTCGCCGCGCATGAGCCCGAGGTCGTCGACGCGGATCTGCGGCGAGTCGGGGTCAGCGAGGGTTCCGTCGAGCAGTGCCAGCACGCGCATGGGCCGAGCCTACTAACATCGGTGCTGTGGAGACCGCAAGAGGCCTGCGCAAAACGCTGCACGACCGCGGCATGCGGATGACACCGCAGCGCCAGCTCGTGCTGGACGCGGTCAGGTCGCTCGAGCATTCGACGCCCGAGCAGATCTGCCAGCGCGTCCAGGAGACCGCGCCGACGGTCAACATCACCACGATCTACCGCACGCTCGACCTGCTCGACCGGCTCGGGCTGGTCCGGCACACGCACCTGGGTCACGGCGCACCGAGCTACTCGGTCGACGACCACCAGCACGTGCATCTCGTGTGCCACGTGTGCGGCCGGATCGACGAGATCCCGTGTGAGCTTCTCGACCCGCTGGTCGGAACATTGCGGGAGCGCCACGGGTTTGAACTGGATGCGAGCCACCTCGCGCTGTCCGGCACGTGCCGCGACTGCCTGAAGCAAGAGCAGGAGCAGGAGACCGAGTGACCCTCCCCGGAGCCGTCCCACCGCCCGACGATTCCACCGACATCGGCGTTGCCTGGCACTACGGCGACCCGTTCGCCGAGCAACGGTCGGCAGCGCGGTCCGTCGTGGTCGTGGACCGCTCCAACCGGGGTGTCATCGCGATTCCTGGCGCGGACCGGCTCACGTGGCTGCACCAGCTCACCAGCCAGCACTTCGAGCAGCTGGGCGAGGGTGCCGCGACCGAGGCGCTGATCCTCGACGCGCAGGGCCGCCTGGAGCACCACATGGTCGTCGCGAACGTCGACGGCACCGTGTTCCTCGACGTCGAGAAGGCCGACGACCTGCTGGCGTACCTCAAGAAGATGGTCTTCTGGTCGAAGGTCGAGCCGCGGGACGCGACGTCCGAGTTCGCGCTGTTGTCGATCATCGGACCGGACGCTCCGGCGATCCTGGAGAAGCTCGGCATCCCCGCGCCCACCGACGTCGACGCGCTCGGCGAGGGATTTGTCCGCAGGACGTCGTGGCCCCTTCAGCGTTCGTTCGACCTGCTGGTGCCGCGCGCCGAGATGGCGTCGTGGTGGCAGCGGATCACCGACGCGGGTGCTCGTCCGGCCGGCAGCTTCGCGTTCGAGGCGCTGCGGGTCGAGGCACTGCGGCCGCGCCAGGGCATCGACACCGACGAGCGCACGATCCCGCACGAGGTCAACCTGATCGACCCGGCCGTGCACCTGAACAAGGGCTGCTACCGGGGCCAGGAGACGGTCGCGAAGGTCCACAACGTGGGACGCCCGCCGCGCCGGATGCTCCTACTCCACCTGGATGGTTCTGCGGACGGAACGCCGGAGACCGGCGACCCCGTCACCCTGGACGGGCGAGCGGTCGGCCGGGTGGGCAGCGTGGTGCTGCACCACGAGCTGGGCCCGATCGCGTTGGCGCTGGTCAAGCGGTCTGTGCCGGTGGATTCCGACCTCGTCGCAGGCGCTCCCGAACGGGAGGTTCAGGCACGAATCGACCCGGACTCGGTGCCGCCGGACACCCCTGGTCTGGGCCGGGAAGCCGTTCGCAACCTGCGGGGATGAACCCCTAGAGTCCCGGGACATGTCCTTGGGCACTCTCATCACTGTTGCTCCCACCGGAGCGGAGCACGCGAAAGCCGACGTCCCGCAGCTTCCGGTGACCCTGGAAGAGCTGGTCGCGACGGCGCAGAGCTGCGAGCAGGTCGGCGCGGCGATGATCCACGTCCACATCCGCGGCGAGGACACCAAGCCGTCGCTGGACCTCGGTCGTCTGAAGGCCACCGTCGAGGCTCTGCGTTCCGAAACCAGCCTCGTCGTCCAGCTGTCGTCCGGCGGGTCGGTGCACGACCCGGAGGAGAACCGGCTGCGCGTGCTCGAGGCGATGCCGGACTCCGCGTCCTGCACGATGGGCACGGTCAACTTCGGCGACGACGTGTTCATGAACCGCTGGGAGTTCATCGTCTCCCTGCACAAGGGCATGCAGGAACGCGGCATCGTCCCGGAGTACGAGATCTTCGACATCGGTCAGCTCGCGTCGTTGAAGCGCCTTCTGGACCAGCACGGCCTGCCCGCGGGCGGTCACGTGCACGTCGACCTCGTCATGGGAGTGCCCGGCGGCATGCCCGGCGATGCCGCGACGCTGGTCGCAGCAGTCAACGCTCTGCCGGACGGTGCAACGTTCTCCGCCACCGGGATCGGCAGGACGTCGTTGCCGGTGATGTTCACCGCACTGGGTGCGGGTGGCCACCTCCGAGTGGGTATGGAAGACACGATCAGCTATTCGCGTGGTGTGCCGGTTCGGGACAACACACAGCTCGTAGCCCGTGCCGCAGGCCTCGCGAAGATCGCTCAGCGGCCCGCGTTGTCGCCTGATGAGGCGCGGAAGCTGCTGGGCGTGCACATTTGAGACAAGTTTGGTGCATGGGATGTGTTGGCGGGTGAGGAGGATCTACCGCAGGATGGACACGTGATCGAGGTGCGTCCTGGCGGGCGCCGCCGAATCGACCGGGTGCTCGCCCCCGACTACACGGAGGGCGTCGAGCAGCGCCCGCTCGTCGAGGTGCGCGAACTCCGCGACGAGGCAGCGCAGGAAGAGACCGACCTGTCCTACCTGCGGCGGCTGTTGCACGCGCGGATCGACATCGTGCGCGCGGAACAGGAGCGCCGCAGCTCTGGCGGCTCGGCGGTGGTCGAGCAGCTGGCCACGATCCTTTCAACGAATGCCGTTGGTCCGGCAACTGGTCTAGGCCGGTATCAGACCCATGAGCCGTCACGTGCTGATGCGCATCAACGGCACGTCGAGGCGCTCGTCTCCGACGTGGACCTCTCCGACGTGAGCAAGTTGTCCGACGATCGCCTCGGCGAGGCGCTGGAGACGTTCATCTCGGAAGAGGCCTCGGTGTCGGTGCGGCGGCGTGAGGTGCAGGTGGTCGTGGACAAGCTCAACGCCGAGATCGCCTCGCGCTACCAGCGCGGGAGCGCGTCGGTGGACGAGCTGCTGGCGGCCGAGCGCGGACACCACCACCGTCCCAAGCGGTAAGACAGGCGTTCCACTTTCTGAGCAGCGGACCTAGCGTGCCCTCATGGGGTACCGCTGGGTCGTGCTGTGCGTCGGAGCTTTGGCGCAGGGCACGAACGCGGCGATCTTCCTCGGTCTTTCCGCTCTCAGCCCTCAGCTCCGTGATCACTTCGGTCTGACGTTGCCCCAGGTGGGGCTGCTCCTGGGTGCCGTGAACCTCGGCACGATGATCGCTCTGGTGCCCTGGGGGCTCTTCGCGGACCGCCGCGGTGAACGGCTCACGATGACGATCGGCGGGATCGGCGCCGCGGCCTGCCTGCTCGGCGTCGCGGTCGGCAACGCCTGGATCGCCGGACTGGCCCTGCTCGGTGCCGGGCTCTTCGGCGCTTCGGTCAACGCGGCAAGCGGACGAGCGGTCATGTCGTGGTTCCGCACCGGCAGCCGAGGCCTGGCCATGGGCGTGCGGCAGACGGCGACGCCCCTCGGAGCCGCGCTGACGGCGGCTTTCGTGCCAGGAATCGCGATCGCGCACGGCGTCCCGGTGGCGTTCGTGGTGCTGGCGTCGGTGACCGTGTTCGTGGCGTTCCTGGTGGCGGTGCTGGTTAGAGAACCGCCTGGTGCGACGCGCGGGAGCGGCGAGCACGGGCTGGTGTTGAAGGACCCGAGGCTGATCAGGCTGACCGTGGCGAGCGGGCTGTTGGTCGTTCCCCAGTTCACCGCCGCGACGCTGCTGGTGCCGTTGCTGCACGACCACCGCGGGCTTGCCGTGACGACCGCGGCGGTCGTGTTCGGCATCGCGCAGGCGCTCGGCGGAGCGGGCCGGCTCGCGGCGGGGATCTGGTCGGATCGCGTGGGCAGCCGGGTCGGACCGTTGCGGATCCTCGCGGTGCTGATGGCCTTGGGGTTCGTGCTGACCGCCGTCCTGGATCAGGCGCCGTTGCCGGTGCTGATCACGGCGCTGGTGCCGACGGCTGTGGTGGCGCTGGCCTGGAACGGGCTCGCGGTCACCGAAGCCGGTGAGCTGGCGCCGGAAGGCCGCAGCGCGACCGCGATCAGCATGCAGAACACCTCGAACTACCTCAGCGCGGCCATCACACCGGGCATCGCGGGCTGGGTCGCCGTGCACGTGGGGTGGCCTGCGGCAATGCTGCTCGCGGCGGCCGCGTCGGTAGCGGGGTGGGCGTTGCTTCAGCCGTGGCGTTCCCTGCGCGCCAGCTCGCCCCAGAACTCCCGCAGCGTCTCGTAGCGCAGCGCGACCTCCTCGGCGTCACCGTTCTCCAGCGCGTCGACGATGGCGTTGACATCGGCCGCTGAGGTGTCCTCCAGCAGGTCCTTGTCCTCCAGCAGCTGCACCAGGCCGCCGTAGTCGAGCTCGACCGCCGAGTGCGGGTGGAAGTGCTCCAGCCAGCGTCCGGTGTCGGCGAGGACCTTCGCGGGGCCGTCCTCGCCCAGCGACGCCTTCACGACCTTCAACGCCCGTGCGACGCGGCGGCGTGCGTCGGCCATCGCGACCCGCCAGGAGACCTGACGTTCGGGGTCGTCCTGGGCACTGGCGAGCACCACGCGGCGCTGGGCCGGGTCGACGATGGAGAACCACGGCAGCGGCACGGTCCAGGTCGTGGAGATGACGTGGACCGCTCCGGCCGCGAGCTCGGCCATCACGGCGGACGCGCGCGCTCGGACCGTCTCCGGGGCGAGGTTCAGCACCGCGTCCTGCAGGATCGGCGGCGAAGAGGCCAGGAAGCCCACCAGAGCCGCGGCAGAACGTGCCCGGAGGTCGAGCGGGCAGACGAGAGGTCCCGGACCGACACGAGCGGCCTCGGAGGTCGGAACCTCGGCCGGACTGATCGTCATCACGTCGAACGACTCGCCCGGAAGCAGCTTTTGTCCCAACTGTGATCGCAACCACAGCTCCCGTTCGCGGTCACCTGCCTCCGACCGGAGGACAGGCCCCTTTTCCAGGGCTTTTTCGACCTTGGCCGCTAGCGGTGCGTCCAATACCGATAACGGTTCGTACACCCGTAGGTAGGCGACGAACGGTCTGGGCACCTGTGCATCCTTCCACGCGAGGGCGGCCGCGAGATTTGGCGGTACGTGTCACGCCTACCGCGTCGCGAGGAACCCCATCGGCACGGTACGGTAGTTACCAGGAACTAGTTGTCGAGACGAGTGGGGCCGCCGTTCCCCCGGCCGCCCCCGTCCCTGTGCGAGGGGGTCGAGCCATGGGGCGCGGCCGAGCGAAGGCCAAGCAGACGAAGGTCGCCAGGGAGCTCAAGTACAGCTCTCATGAGACCGACTTCGCTGCGCTGCAGCGCGAGCTGTCTGGTGACGAAAGGTCGCCGAACGGGAGTGGTGGTGCCGAAGTGCCCCACGACGACCCGTACGACGACTACGACGACTACCGTCGCTGAATTCAGCCTGAAGAGTTCAAGGGTTGGGCAACCGGATCATCGGTGCCCAGCCCTTGAACTCTGAGGGCGCTTTCAGAACGCCCTGGCGTACTGCCTCGGTGCCTTGACCTCCACACCCAACTGCTGTGCCGCGTGCAGCGGCCAGTACGGGTCGCGGAGCACCTCGCGCCCGAGCAGCACCAGGTCAGCGGAACCGTCCGTCAACACTTGTTCGGCCTGCTTCGCCTCGGTGATCAGGCCGACCGCACCCGTGGGCACGTCTGCCTTGCGTCGCACCGCTTCGGCGAGCGGCACCTGGTAGCCGGGCCCGATCGGGATGTCCGCCTGCGCGGTGTTGCCACCGCTGGAGGTGTCGATCAGGTCCGCACCCGCGGCCTTGAGCGCCAGTGCCAGCACAACGCTGTCGTCGACGGTCCAGCCGTTGTCCACCCAGTCGGTGCCGCTGATCCTGACGAGCACCGGCACGTCCGGGCCGACCGCTGCCCTCACGGCCGCGGTCACCTCGACGGGGACGGCGATGCGTTCTTCGAGGCTGCCCTCGTTCGTGAGCGGCGAGTAGAACTCGTGGAGCAGGTAGCCGTGCGCGGCGTGAATCTCGATGACCTCGAACCCGGCCTCGAGCGCGCGCAGGGCTCCTTCGACGAACGCCTTGACGATGCCGCTGTGGTTCGTCAGCTTCTCCGGCTGGTTGCCGCCGGGGAACGGCTCGGTCGTGGGCGCCACCGGCACCCAGTCACCGATCGCCTTGCGCCCGGCGTGCGCGAGCTGGATGGCCGGGACCGAGCCGTGCTCCTTGATGAACCCCGTGATCCGCTTCCAGGCCTCGACCTGGGCGTCGTTCCAGATGCCGACGTCCTGCGGCGAGATCCGGCCCCGCGGCTCGACCGCTGTGGCCTCGGCGATGACCAGCCCTGCGCCGCCGACGGCCCTGCTGCCGAGGTGCACCAGGTGCCAGTCGGTCGGGATGCCGTCTTCGGCGCTCACCGAGTACTGGCACATCGGGCTCACCGCGATGCGGTTGGGCAGCGTGACCGACCGCAGGGTCAGCGGGGAGAACAGCAGACTCACGAGGGCTCCCTTGAACGATTCGTTGTCCTACGAAGCGTTCAAGGGACACGTGTCGGTGTGTTGTTCCCTCTCATGAGGTTGTCTCAGTCACTGGGCGGCGACGCTCAGCTCAGGTAGCGGACCTGCTTGGCCTTGCCTTCCAGCACTTCCTCACGGGCCTGCGCGATCTCCGCCCGGTGTGAGACCTCGGGCACGCCGACCTCCCACCACGCTCCGGCCTCGGTCCACGACGACGGGTGCGTGCGGATCACGACGACGGCCGGGCGGCGTTCGGACACCGCCACCTCGCGGGCCTTGCGGTACGCGCCTTCCAGGTCGGCCAGTGAGTCGACCGGGAAGACCGCGCAGCCCATCGCGGCCGCGTGGCCGGCGAAGTCCGTGCGCGGAGGTTCGGGGTGCGACGACGTGCAGTCGGCGTAGAGGTTGTTGAAGCCCGCGCCGCCCTGGCCCGTCTGGAGGCGGTGGATCACCGCGTAGCCGTCGTTGTCGCAGACGACCGCCACGAAGCCATGACCGGCGAAGGAAGCGGAGAAGAGCTCGGAGTTCAGCATCAGGTACGAGCCGTCGCCGAGCAGGGTGGTGACGACACCCTCGGTGTGGGCGATTGCGGCGCCCCAGGCTCCTGCCAGTTCGTAGCCCATGCAGGAGAAGCCGTACTCGACGTCCATTGTGGACTCGCCGGTGGCACGCCAGCCGCCGATCAGCTCACCGGGCAGGCCGCCCGATGCCGTCATCACGTAGTCGCGCGGGCCGCTGACGTCGTTCACGACGCCGACGACCTGGGCGTACGTCGGCAGGCCATCACCGGGTGTGCGCAGGGACGTGATGTGGTCGTCCCACTTCGCGCGTTCGGTGCGGGCGCGGGCAGCCCAGGTGGAAGGGGCCTGCCAGGAGGCGAGGACGTCGGTGAGTTCGCGCAGGCCCTCGTCGGCGTCGGCCACCAGGGCGAACGAGCCGTGCTTCACGGCGTCGAAGCGGGCCGCGTTCAGGGAGATCAGGTGTGCGGACGGGGAGAAGACGGTCCAGGACGCGGTGGTGAAGTCCTGCAACCTCGTCCCGACCGCGATCACCAGATCGGCTTCACCTGCCAGGACGTTGGCGGAGGTGGAGCCGGTGATGCCCAGCGGACCCGCGTAGAGCGGGTGGTCGTGCGGGATCAGGGTCCGGCCGGCAGTCGTCTCGGTGATCGGGATGCCGTGCTGCTCGGCGAACCGCAAAGCCCTTCCGGCAGCACCCGAGTAGCGGACGCCGCCGCCCAGCACCAGCAACGGCTTCGAGGCAGAACGGATCGCGCGGGCCGCTTCGGCCAGAGCGCGCAGGTCCGGGCGTTGGCGCAGCAGGCGGTGGACGACCGGGGTGAACAGGGCGTCGGGGAAGTCGTAGGACTCGGCCTGGACGTCCTGCGGCAGGGCCAGAGTCACCGGACCGCAGTCGGCCGGGTCGGTCAGCACCCGAGCGACCTGGGGCAGCGTCGAGAGCAGCTGCTCGGGGCGGGTGATGCGGTCGAAGTAGCGGCTGACCGCGCGGAACGCGTCGTTCACGGTCGCGGTCGGGTCGTGGAAGTGCTCTACCTGCTGCAGCACGGGATCCGGCGCGCGGCCGGTGAAGGTGTCGCCGGGCAGGAGCAGGAGAGGCAACCGGTTCGCGTGGGCGACGCCCGCCGCGGTGACCATGTTCAGGGCGCCGGGGCCGATGGACGACGTGGCGACGCCGACCTGGCGGCGGTGGGTGGCCTTGCCGATGCCGACCGCGGCCAGCGCCATGCCCTGCTCGTTGTGCCCGCGCCAGACCGGTATGCGGTCGCGGACCTCTTCCAGCGCGTTGCCGAGGCCGAGCACGTTGCCGTGGCCGAAGATCCCGAACACACCGGGGAACAGCGGCGCCTGCGAGCCGTCGAGCAGTTCGGTGCGCTGGGCGAGCATCCAGCGGACAAGTGCCTGTGCGGTCGTCAGCTTCACTTCACTCGCCCCTCAGCAGTCGTGACCGGGCAGCGCGGGTCGAGCTCCTGCGTCGCCCAGCTGTCGCGGACCCAGGTGTGCGCCGGGTCGTCGCAGAACGCCATCGAGCGCTCGTCGCCCGGTCCGGCCAGCACGTTCAGGTAGTACATGGGGTAACCCGGCGCCGCGACACACGGACCGTGATAGCCGCGCGGGATCAGGAACACGTCACCGTCGCGCACGGTCACGTCCTCGTCGATCGTGCCGTCGTCGGTGTACGTGCGGTGGAAACCGAAGCCGGTCCGCGACGGGGTGATCTGATCCCGGTCGGCGATCCGGAAGTAGTAGATCTCCTCGTTCTCCACCTCGCACGGCTCGGACGAGTCATGCTTGTGCGGCGGGTACGAGGACCAGTTGCCGTCCGGGGTGATCAGCTCGCACGCGTTGAGCTTGTCCGCGTGGTCCCACACGCCCGGCGTGCCGAAGTTGGTGACCTGCCTGGTCGCGTTGCCGGAACCGCGCACCTCGACCGGAACGTCGTCCGCCGGGCCGTACTTGGGCGTCAGCCGCTTTTCGCAGCGCGCCATCGGCAGCGCGACCTCACATCCGTCCTCAGAGGACAGAACCACTGAGGCGTCCCTTGGCACGTAAGCGAAGTCCGTGACGCGGGTGAACACCGAGTCACGACCCTGCAGCTCGTACCGCTCGTCGTCGACCTCGACCGTCAGCGATCCGGCCAGCGGCAGGACGAACGCCTCGAACTCGCCGGTCTCGATCGTGTGCACCCAGCCGGCCTCGATCCGCATCACCCGCAGCCCGGTGTAGATCCAGCCCGCGTCCTCCGGCATCAGGTGGATCGTCTCGGCAGAGGTCGAGAGCGTCCCGTGTGGACGGTGCAGGGTCATACCGTGACTCCCTTGGCGGTGCGCAGGATTTCGGCAGCGGCAGCGACGGCGGCGGCGACATCACCGTCCGGCGGGTAGAGCAACGCACGTCCGACGACCAGGCCACGCACGGTCGGGTGGCGCAGCGAGCGGCCCCACGACGCGAGGTCGTCCTCGGGATTCGCGGACGGCACGCCGCCGAGCACCAGCGCGGGCAACGCGGTGGTGTCCAGCACGATTTCCGGCTCGTCCGGCGCGGGCAGCTTCAGCCAGGTGTAGGCAGAGGTCGCGCCCAGCCCGGCCGCCACGGCCGAGGCACGTGACAGGGCAGCGGAGTCCTTCTGCAGCACCAGCTTGTCGTTGTGATCACGCTTGTACGGCAACGGTTCGACCATCGCCATCAGACCGTGCTCGGCGAGTTCGGTGACGGCCCGCGCGCAGCCTTCCAGCGTCGGGATCGTGCCGGGGTCCGAGTCGACCAGGCGCAGCAGCATCTTGCCGCCGTCCAGCCCGAACGTGGCGATGGACGACGCGTCGTACGCGGTGAACCTGTCGTCGATCTCCCAGTCCGCACCGGCGAGGCCGCCGCGGTTCATCGAGCCGATGACCACGCGTTCGTTCAACCCGTCCAGCAGCAGGAGATCCTCGATGACGTCCGGTGTACCGAGCACACCGTCGACCGCGGGGTTCGCCAGCGCCGTCAGCAACCTGTCGAGCAACGACCGCCGATCCGCCATCGCCAGCGGGTCGCCGCCGACGCCCAGCGCACCTCGTGCCGGGTGGTCCGCCGCGACCAGGAACAGCGTGGACTTGCCGTTCAGCAACGAGTTGCGCCGCCTGCGGGCCTGGTAGGCCCGCCTGATCGAGCCGGGGTCCTCTGCCCGCCGCCACAGCAGTTCGCGCCACTGTCCGTCAGTGATCACAGCAGTTCCTCGATCTCTTCCTGGTCCGGCATCGCGTCCGCGCAGGCCAGCCGGGACGCCACGATCGCGCCGGCCGCGTTGGCGTAGCGGGCGATCTTCACCGGGTCCCAGCCCGACAGCAGGCCGTGCACCACGGATCCGCCGAACGCGTCGCCGGCACCGAGCCCGCACACAACCTCGACCGGCGTCGGCTCGACCGTCCAACGACCTTCCGGCGTGGCCACGAGCACGCCCTCGGCACCCTTCTTGACCAGCGCCAACGAGATTCCGTGCGCCAGCAGCCGGTCCGCGGCCTCGTCGGGGTCACCGGTGCCGACCGCGATCTCGCACTCGGTCCGGTTGCCCACGGCGACCGTCACGTGGTCGAGCATCCAGCTGATCTCGGCACGCGCGGTCTTCACGTCCGGCCAGAACATCGGCCGGTAGTCCAGGTCCAGCACGGTGTGCCCGTGGCGGGCCCGGTTGGCCAGCATCATCCGCTGACTCGACCGTGCGGGCTCAGCGGAAACTCCGGTGCCGGTCACCCACAACAGCGGGACGTCACGCACGACCGACCACGGCACGTCGTCCTCGCTCAGTGTGAGATCCGGAGCGATCGGCAGCCGGTAGAACAACAACGGCGGGTCCGCGGGCGGGTTGAGCTCGCAGAACACCACCGGCGTCAGCAGATCCGGCGAAGTGCCGACGTGCTCCGACGACACCCCGAAGCCTTCAAGTGCCTGTCGCACATAGGTTCCGAACCCGTCCGGGCCGACCTTGGTGAGCACCGCCGTGCGCCGGCCGAGCCGCGCGGCGGCG
>JAVXWK010001147.1:0-2682 GCA_032230575.1 Pseudonocardiales bacterium
CGCGGTGGACGAGTTCTTCGTGCTGGTCAACATGTCCACGCAGGAGTCCGCGGTGCTCATCGTCGAGAACGGCACCGGCTCGGCCCGGCTGCCGGTCGCCGACTACGCGGTGCTGGGCAGGATCGACGAGAAGACACCGCACTTCGCCTGGTACACGCCGGTTTCCGCCACCGAGGTGGCCGGTCGCGTTTCGCTCACCGCCGATGTGAACGCGACGCTGGATGCCCGGCAGGGCAAGCAGATCAGCGTCCAGCTGCCTGACTCGTCCTCGGTCGTGTGGAACCGCGAGACCCAGCTCAAGGTGCCGATGAAGCCGGGCAAGACGAGCGGCGTCTCGGCGGTGACCGACGGGCGGGTGCCGCTGTACAGCCTGTCCTTCGGCGCGAAGCTGCCGGAGCTGACCTACGACTCCGGCCTCAACGGCGGCCAGCCGTTGATCTCGGTCGTAGGGGGTTTCCCGGTGAACTACTTCGAGGCCAGCAAGTCCCTGCCCGCGGGCGACCACCAGCTCGACGTGGCCGAACGCGGCGGTGACGTGCGCGGCAAGCTCGCGCTCGTCCGCACCGCCGGTGAGGACGTCAACGCCGCCGCCCAGGCGATGGCCGACGCCGGAGCGGTCGCGGTGCTGTGGGCCGGTCCCGTGCCGTTCGGGTTCGGGCAGACCGCCATTCCGGTGATCACCGTGGCAGAGCATCACGTGGCGGTCACGCCTGCCCGCCTGACGTTGCGCGCCATCACCGGATCGCCGGTGGCTTACGTGCTGCACTTGCAGGACAAGGGCGCTTTGCCGTCCGGTACCAAGCACGTCCGTCGCTCCGAACTGGCCGAGGTCAAGGCGAGGTACCACACGTCGAACGCCGACGGTTTCGTGACGCAGCGGAACTATCCACTGCAGAACGGGGTGCTGAACGGCAGCTTCGCCACGTTGGACGAGCGGCTCACGGCACCCGCGCAGCGCACCGAGTACTTCACGCCGGGCGACTGGTTCCAGGAGGGCTTCGACCGCAACAGCGCCACGTCGTGGGCCGACCTCGAACCCGTGACCTTCGTGGCGGGCAAGCACTACGAGCGCTCGAACCTCCGCGCGGTCTCGTCGCCCAGGTTCGGCCGTCCTGCTCTGGTGACCTGGTCGCAGGGCGGTGGCGTGGACCGGTCCGGCGACATGATCAACACCAGGATCTCGCCGTTCGGCGGCTCCGGCTGGGTGGAGAACTGGCAGTACTCCGGCCACGGGTCCGTCGAGCTGAGGCACGGCGACACGTCGGTGGGCTGGGCGGACGTCCGGCAGGGCTCGTTCTACGCGCCCGAACGCGATGGTCGCTACAAGCTCACTTTGGACGCGGCACGTGACACGTCGGCGTTGTCGACCAACGTGCACACGTCGTGGGAGTTCTCCGCTGGTTCGGACGGTCGGCTGCCGTTGCTGGAGGTCGACTACACGCTGCCGGTCGACCTGCGGAACAGCTGGAAGGCCGGCGTTGGGATGCCCGTGAAGTTCACCGCGTCGCGTCAGTCCGGGGCGGGTCAGGCCACTGTGCGTGAGCTTCGCGCGTTCGCGTCGTTCGACGACGGTGCCAACTGGGTGCCGGTGAAGTCCCTCGTTCCCCCTGGTGGGAAGGCCGGGGACTTCGTGTCGCTACGCGTGGTGGCGACGGACGCGGACGGCAGCACCGTCGACCAAACGGTCCTGCGCGCGTACCGCCTTCGGGCGTAACCGCGCGGCCGTTCGGTCGTTGTAACCCCCTGCGGCACCTGCCCAGTTGTGCGCGAGACGAACCAGGGACGCGGCGTCTCGCAGCCACGGGCAGGTGCCGCCATTTAGGTTGGGCTCATGGGGAGCTTCGAAGACCTGGTGGCGGAGGGGGCGGCGGTACCGCTGGAGGGCTGGGACTTCTCCTGGTTCGCCGGCCGTGCCACCGAGGAACGCCCGCCGTGGGGATACGCGTCGTTGATCGCTGAACGGCTCGCCGTGGTGGAGTCCGCTTTGGACCTGCAGACCGGCGGGGGAGAGGTGACGGCTTCGGCTGCTGCCTTGCCGCGCTTGCTGGCCGCCACCGAGTCGTGGCCGCCCAACGCGCTGGTGGCGTCCCGGAACCTGCCGTTGGTCGTGCAGGCACCGGACTCCGGCCCGCTGCCGTTCCGCTCGGGCACGTTCGACCTGGTGATCAGCCGCCATCCGGTGGTCACGCCGTGGGCTGAGATCGCGAGGGTGTTGCGGTCCGGCGGGACCTACTTCTCGCAGCAGATCGGTGCCGGGACGAATCGCGGGCTCACGGATTTCATGATGGGTCCGCAGCCCGTGAGCGACGCCCGAAGCACTTCGCGGGCGCGTGCGGACGCCGAAGCCGCCGGACTGGAGGTGCTGCGGCTGGAGCCCGTGGAGTTGCGGGTGACCTTCAAGGACGTCGGCGCGGTCGTGCACTTCCTGCGCAAGGTGCTGTGGACCGTGCCCGGGTTCACCGTGGAGGGCTACCGGGACCGGCTCCTGGACATGCACGCGCACATCCAGGAGCACGGCGAGTTCGTCTGCACTTCGACGCGGTTCCTGATCGAGGCGCGCAAGCCCTAGCGCCGCGTCAGCCGTTCGACGTCCTCGGCGGTGATCGGCAGCAGGTAACCGCGCTCGTGCTGGTCCTTCACGTCCCGGTACGACGAGGTGATCTCCCAGCCGTCCGGCGTGTA
>JAVXWK010001149.1:0-9532 GCA_032230575.1 Pseudonocardiales bacterium
GCGTCAACATCACCGGCGACGCGACCGGCGCGGGCGTTGTCGGCAACGCGCTCTCGCTCAACCGCGCCAGGAGCGAGTACGTGCTGCTGCCCGGCAGCGAGACCAGCAGCCTGTTCAACCCGCTGCCGTCGAAGGGCACGTTCTCCGTCTGGTCCAACGCGAAGACGCACCCGGCCGCGTACATCGCGATGTTCTCCAAGGGGGAGACGGGCTTCCGCATCCACTACTTCGGCGAGGGCGACCAGACCGAGCCGTGCATCGACGTCGCCAACTACGACTGGTGCCCGCTGCCGTCCGGCGCCTACACCAAGGTCAAGAACAACACCTGGTACCACTTCGTCTTCGTCCTCGACAAGCCGAACGCCTACTACTACATCAACGGCAAGCTCGAGGTCGGCAAGACCGACACCAACGCGTGGAAGACCGCCGGCGCCGAGCCCGTGACGATCGGCAACAACGAGAAGACCGCGGGCGGCAACAGCCGCAAGCGCTCGTTCGACGGGCTGCTGGACGAGGCGCGGATCCTGTCGGTGCCGAAGGACAAGAACTGGGCGAAGCTGGACTTCGAGTCGCAGAAGCCGGGGTCGAAGCTGCTCAAGCACAAGAAGTGAGCACGGCCGCCATCGGGGGCTGCTGACGCACGTCCCCACGCGGTCGAACACAGTGAGCTGAGCCGCCCTGGGAAGAAGCGGTCCTCATCGGGTGTTGATACTGATGACTTCTTCCCACCTCGATGAGGAGTGCGCCTGATGGCTCCCGACCAGCTGACCGTCTACTCGACCTCGTGGTGCGGCTACTGCCGCATCCTGAAGAGTTCGCTCGACCGCGAGGGCATCGAGTACGTCGAGATCAACATCGAGGAGACGCCCGGCGCGGCCGACTTCGTGATGAGCGTGAACGGCGGCAACCGCACGGTGCCGACCGTCCACTTCCCGAACGGCAAGGCGCTCACCAACCCGTCGCTGGCCCAGGTCAAGGAACAGCTCGTCGCTTAGTGCGGTGGCGCGCACGTCCACTCGGTCGTGCGCGCCGCCGGTCCTAACAGGAGAGGTTCGCTCCAGCGGGCACGCCGAGGATTCCGACGAACTGCTGGTACTTCGACACGCGGCTCTGCACCTGCGCGGGGTTGCGCCCGTCGCACTCGAGCGACCCGTTGATGCTGCGGATCGTCTGGCCGAAGCCCGCTCCGTTGACCATGGCGTTGTGTCCGGTCATGGTGCCGGGGCCGGTCTGCGTGTTCCAGTACCAGAGCCCGGTCTTCCACGAGACGGCCGCGTCGGTCTCCACCAGCCAGGGGTTGTTCAGCAGGTCGATGCCGAGTGACTGGCCCGCCGAGTAGTAGTTGAAGTTCCACGACAGCTGGATCGGGCCGCGGCCGTAGTAGTTCGAAGCACCGGCCGGGCAGCCGTAGGGCTTGCTCGTGTCGCAGTAGGTTCCCGGCGAGATCTCCTTGATGTAGACGAGGCCGCCGGTCTCGTGCGAGACGTTCGCGAGGAACGCCGCCGCTTCCTGCTTCTGCACGGTGTCGCCGCCCGTCTTCGCGAACGCGGGATACGCGCTCATCGCGGTGACGAGGCCCTGATAGGTGTAGAAGCTGTTGCGGGACGGGAACATCTGGTTGAACTGCGCTTCGCTGACGACGAAGCTGCCGCCGCCACCTCCGCCTCCACCGCCGCCGTTGCAGTTGTACGGATCCCAGTACCAGGTGGAAACCGTTGGGCTGTAGCCGGGATTGTCGTGCTCGGCGATGTAGAAGCTGCCTTCGAACCGGACGATGGCGCCGGTGACGTACCACTGTCCCTGCACCCAGTCGGTGTACGTGCAGGTGCCGCCGCCGCCACCTCCACCACCGTCACAGCTGGTCGGATCCCAGTACCAGGTGGAAACCGTTGGGCTGTAACCAGGATTGTCGTGCTCTGCGATGTAGTACGCGTTCTCGAACTTCACGATCGAGCCGGTGGTGTACCACTGGCCCTGGACCCAGTCGGTGTACGTGCACGCCTGCGCCGACACCTCTGCCTGCGAGGCGGCGGTCGGCGTGATGACGGCTAACACGGCTGCCATCACGCCTGCCGCCAAGGAAGCCATGATGCGTTTTCTCAGCAAGGTCACCCACTCCTGGAGTCTGCGCGCCCGAGGAATCAAGGATGTGAACAACGCTGAGATTGGCACCAGTGGTCCAGACCAGTCAAGGATCTAGACCTTTTCTGTCACAGGTCAGCAGGACAGGTTGCCGCCCTGCGCCACACCGATGATCCCGGTGAACTGCTTGTACTTCGACACGCGGCTGTTCACCGCTCCGGGGTTGCGGCCGCCGCACTCCAGCGAGCCGTTGATGCTGCGGATCGTCTCGCCGAAGCCGCGCGAGTTGACCATCGCGTTGTGCGGGGTCATGGAACCGGGGCCGGTCTGCGTCATCCAGTACCAGAGCGCGGTCCGCCACGCGATGGTCGCGTTGGAGGACACCAGGTTCGGGTTGGCCAGCAGGTTCTGGCCGATGTAGTCGCCCGCTGCCTTGTAGTTGAAGTTCCACGACAGCTGGATCGGGCCGCGGCCGTAGTACTGCTTGGCCCCGGCGGGACAGCCGTACGGCTTGCTCTCGTCGCAGTAGTCGCCGTTCTGGTTGATCTCCTTGATGTACACGAGCCCGCCGGTCTCGTGGGAGAAGTTCGCCATCGCTGCCGCGAACTCCTGCTTCTTCACCGTGTCACTGCCCTGGTTCGCGAAGTTGAACGAGTTCATCGCGGACTTCAGACCGCTGTAGGTGTAGAAGCTGTTCCGTGACGGGAACATGTTGTTGAACTGCGCTTCCGAGACGATGAACGGCGCCGCCGTCGCCGGCTGAGCGAGCGTGAAGACGCCGATCAGCGCGACGATCAGGGCGGCGGCGCGTGTTCTGAACATGGGGACCAACTCCTCAGAGCATCTGCGCGCCCACTGTGTGTTACCGCACTCACGGTGGCAGGGCTGACGCTTCGAGCACAAGAGGTGGTCTATACCTTTTAAAAAACCGGTACTCGGCAAGAGAGGGTGCTTCCGCGCGCCCACGTCGCGTTACATGGGGCACCAAAGCAGCTGAGCCGGTCGTGACGTAACTTTTGGCCTATGCCATCAAGCACCTGAGCCGTACGGCCTGGTGATGATCTCCAGCGCGTGGCCGTCCGGGTCGTCCCAGTAGACGCCGCGGCCGCCGTCGTTGCGGTTGAACTCCTTGTGCCGGCTGTGGAACGGGTCCGCCCAGTAGTCGAGGCCGCGCTCCTGGATGCGGCCGAAGATCTGGTCGAACTCGTCCTCGGTCACCAGGAAGGCGTAGTGCTGGCTGGTGATCGGGCCGTTGCTGGTCATGTAGTCGAGCGAGACGCCGTTCGCGACCTCGACGACGAGGAACGGGCCGAAGCGGACCGGGTCCGGCAGGTCGAAGAGTTCGGTGAGGAAGCGAGCCGAGCGCTCCTGGTCGGTGGCGTGGACGATGGTGTGGTTGAGCTGTACGGGCATACCTCCTGCTTACTCCGCTGTCAGGGAGTTGTCAGCGCGAGCGGCGATGATCGGCTCATGAAGAGGGGAATCATCGCCACCGCGTTGGTGTTGCTGGGCTTCGTCTTTCCCGGAGTCGCCAGCGCCGAGACAGTGCCGGGCTGCGCGAGTGCCGCGCAGATCGGCTCGACCGGGTACGTGAAGTACCGCGGCGACAAGATCGCCTCGGTGAAGCAGTTCGCGGGCTGCGGGCACAACTACGGCTACGTCTACACGTGGGACAGCTTCCGCTCCCAGATGGCGTCCGAGCACCTGGGCTGGAGCCTCCAGGTCGGCGTGCTGACCTACAGCAGCGCGTCCGACCCGGAGCCCAACGCCATCAAGGGCGGCAACAGCACCCAGTACAGCCTCAAGGAGTTGTGGGGCAAGCCCGCCAGCACCTTGAACGTCTGCACCACCGGCTACGGCATGGTCTCCATCCAGATGGGTGACAACTACACCGGCGAGTCCAGCAAGCGCTGCTAGTTGCGGATCGAGAACACCGGCCACTTGCCCGTGTGGTTGGTCTTGCGGGTCTCGTAGTCGATGGTGTTCGCGACCAGGTCGCTCGGCCGGTTCTCCACGAAGTTCGCGTAGAACGTCGTGTCGGCGCCGGCCGAGTACGGCACGGTCAGGTCGCGCTTGGTGGTCGCGCTCCCACCCGGCGTCCACGACTTCACCAGAAGCCGCTTCCTGTCCGCGCTCGCGTAGGAGAAGTCGACGTTGTCGCCGGTCGCCACGAGGTCCTTGAACAACGACGTCGAGGTGTCGACGGTCGTGGAGCTCCAGGCGCCACCGGCGAACCGCGAGAGCACGATCTTGGCGCTCGTCTTGGTGTGCACGCCGTAACCCAGCACGAGCGAGCCGTCGTTCAGCGGCACGGTCACGGGGTTCTCCTCCGGCAGGTCCTTGCCGGCGGGGAGGTCGAGCGGGTTCGTGGTGACGACTCGGGTCTTGTCGAGGTCGGCCGCGTCGACGGTGTTGCCGAGCGTCGCGCCGCCGACCGTGAACATCGTGCTCGACGCGGTGTCGAAGTACGCGACGTAGATGTTCTTGCCGCCGCCGTTGTGGCCCTTGGGGCCGCCGTGCATCGACCAGGTGAGGTAGACGCGGCCGTTGCGTTGCGTGACACCGAACGCGTACACCTCGGCGTACTTGTCGGCCGTGCGGCCCGAGTCGATGAGCGTCTTCGGTGCGGACCACGTCTTGCCGTTGTCCGTCGACTTGATCATCTTGAACGTGCGGTACGGGTACGACAGGTCCGTGTTGTGGCTGTAGAACAGGTGGATCGTGTTGCCGATGACGACCGGCTCGGGGTAGGTGTTCTTGTCCGTGGAGATCGTCTTCGCGGTCCACGTGCCGGTGATCGAGTGCGCTGTGGGCGCGGTGTAGAACTGCAGCGACGTCGTGTGCGTGGCGCGGAAGATCGCGAGCCTGCCGTCGCCGAGCTGAGTGAGGATCGGGTAGTCGTGGTAGGCGTTGTCGTGCGTCAGGTTCAGCGTGGCGACCTTGACCGCCGCCGACCACGTGTTCGCGGCGTGGTCGAACGCCTTCACGTAGATGTCGTGCTTGGTGCCCGAGTACGTCACGAACGTCTTGTTGACCGTCGCGTCGTACACGCCCGCCCCGTTGGTGCGCAGACAGCCGTAGACGCTCGCCGTGGTGACGGTGTCGAGCGCAGGTGCGGCTTGTGCTGGTTGAGTGAAAGCGACGAGAAGCAACAGCGCTGTGGCCAGTGCGCGCATCGCCGACCTCCGATGGGTGTCGGGGCGGCGACGATCAGACAATACTGCCTCCATGCGGACACTGGTTGTAGTCGGGCTGTTACTGGGTCTAACGGTTCCTGCTCAAGCCGCCCTCGCTCCAGCAGCACAGGCGGACGAAGACCCCTCGTCGCTGGTGAACCCCTTCGTGGGTACGCAGAACTTCGGAAACACCTTCCCCGGTGCGTCGGTGCCGTTCGGGATGGTGCAGGTCAGCCCTGATACGGGAGGTCAGGGCGGGTACGACTACAAGGCCACCTCCATCTACGGCTTCTCGCAGACACACCTGTCGGGCGTGGGCTGCGGCGTCATGGGCGAGCTGCCCGTCATGCCGACGGTCGGGTCCGTCGACAACGTTGACATCAACGCCTACAAGTCGCCGTTCAGTCATTCGGACGAGACCGCGCAGCCCGGCTACTACCGGGTCGGGCTGTCCCGCTACGGAGTGAACGCCGAGCTCAGCTCCACTCAACGGACCGGTTGGCAGCGCTACACGTTCCCCGCGTCCGGGGCGGCGAACGTCCTGTTCAACACCGGGCGTTCGAACCAGACGGTGCTCGACTCGGAGATCCACGTCGTCGGCGATCGGACCATCGAGGGCCGGGTGCGCAACGGCCGGTTCTGCGCGGGCAAGGACGAGCACACCGTGTACTTCACGGCGACGTTCGACCGGCCCTTCGCTTCCTTCGGCGCGTGGCGGGGGAGCGTTCCCACGGCTGGTGCCCGTGACGCTGCCGGAACCGGTGGCAACGGTGCGTGGGCCACGTTCGACGCCACCGCCGACCGTGATGTCGTGCTGAAGGTCGGCCTGTCCTACACGGGGCTGGAGGGCGCGCGTAAGAACCTCGCGGCGGAGGCTCCTGCCTTCGACTTCGACGCCACCGTGACGGCTGCTCGTGACGTGTGGCGCAAGCAGCTGGACGCCGTGCGGGTGTCCGGCGGTGCGCGAGACCGGCAGGTCGCCTTCTACACCGCTCTGTACCACTCGGTGTTGCACCCGAACCTCGCCGGTGACGTCGACGGCAAGTACATGGGCTTCGACGGGAAGGTGCGCACGGCCTCGGGTTACACGCCGTACCAGAACTTCTCGTTGTGGGACACGTACAGGCCGCAGAACCAGCTGTTGCAGATGCTCGAACCTCGCGTGGCCCGTGACGTCGCACTGTCCGTTGTGGCCAGTGGACGTGACGGAGGATGGTTGCCGCGCTGGGCTTTGGCGTCGTCCGAGACCAACATCATGACCGGCGACCCCGTGACGCCGTTCCTGGTCGAAGCGTGGTCGAAGGGGCTGCTGAAGGGGCACGAGGAAGAGGCGTACCAGCTGTTGCGCACCAACGCCTTGTCGTTGCCGCCTGCTGACTCGCCCTACAACGGACGCTCTGGCGTCACGTACTACTCGGACCGCGGCTACATCCCGTCCGGTTTGAAGCTGGGCACGGACTGCGCGCACAAGGGTGGCGACAACGACTGCGTACATCCGGCGTCGGCTACCTTGGAGTACTCGGCGGCGGATGCCTCGCTGGCGTTGATGGCCGGCGGTCTGGGGCATCGCTCGGATGCCCGGCTGTTCGCGGATCGTGGTCAGTGGTACCGGAACCTGTGGGACTCGTCGATCGGTCAGTTCCGGCCGCGCACGGTCGCGGGCACCTGGATGACGCCCTACAACCCGGTCGACGCGTCGCACCAGTTCCACGAGGGTGGCGCCTACCAGTACCAGTGGCTGGTTCCGCAGGATCCCGCCGGTCTGGTGTCGCTGATGGGCGGTCGCCAGGCCTCGGAGAAGCGCCTGGACTCGTTCTTCGTCTACGACAAGCTGTTGACGGACCCTGCCGGCACTGTTCGGCAGGACTGGATCACCCAGCCGTACGACTACTACGGCAAGCCCACCTACAACCCGAACAACGAGCCCGACCTGCTCGCGCCGTACATGTACCTGTGGACGGGCACGCCGTGGAAGGCCGCGACCGTGGTGCGCGCGGCGATGACGTTGTTCACCACCGGTCCGGACGGCATGACCGGCAACGACGACCTGGGCACGATGTCGGCCTGGTACGTCTTCTCGTCGCTCGGCATGTACCCGACGTTCAGCGGGGGCGACTTCCTGGCGCTGTCCTCACCGCAGTTCCCGTCCGCGACCGTCCGAATCGGACAGTACGGTTCGCAGGGCGGCGACCTGGTGATCTCGGCGCCCGGCGTCTCCGACTCGGTGCGGTACGTGAAGAGCGCGTCCATGAACGGGCGTGACGTCCGCAAGACGTGGCTCGACTGGTCTTCGTTGCAGCGTGGCGGAAAGCTCTCCTACGAGGTCTCCTCGAAGCCTTCGTCGTGGGGTACCGGGCGTTCCGACGAGCCGCCCTCGTTGAACGACGGCAACGTGGACTCGCGGCGTGCGGTGTCGGCCTCTCTGCGGAACTCCTCGGTCGTGATGCCGACTGCTGGTGTCGCCCAGTCGCTGACCTTGCAGCTCGACGTCCTGGCGCAGTCGCCTGCTGCCGTTTCAGTCCGGCCGTCGGTCACGGCGCCCGCGGGGTGGAAGGTCGACGGCGCGAAGCCGTTCGTCATCGTGTCGCGGCATCAGCCGACGCAGAAGACCGTGCCGTTGACGGTGACAGTGCCCGCGGGTGTCGTCAGTGGCTCGTACGAGGTGTCGGTGGTCGTCGACTCCGTGACGATGAAGGCCGTGATCGAGGTGAAGCCGGCCGCGGCGTGCGCGCTCGCCGTGACGTGCGCGGTGGATGTCGGTCCGGAACGCAACCACGACGGCACCGCGACTGTCGCTGATTCCGCTTCGGGCAACTTCGACGGTGGCGGCTGGAGTTATGACGCGGCGCTGCTGCCCGCGGCCGGACCGGTGACGTGGGGCGGGATCACGTACCAGGCACCGGATCCTGCTGGGACTGCTCCGAACTTCGTCGAGGCTCGGGGGCAGGGGCTGTTGCTGCCTTCGGGGCAGTTCTCGTGGTTGCACGTCGTCGGGGCGTCGTACAACGGGCCGGTGTCCGCGGCGTTCACCGTTTGGTACACCGATGGCACCTCGGCCGAGATCGCTGCTTCGGTGCCGGACTGGGCCGGTGGTGGTCCTGCGGTGTTGGAGATGCCGCACCGGATCAAGGCCGGGAAGGGCGTGGACGGGCCGCCGGTGCGCTTGTTCGGTCAGTCCCTGCGGCTGGATGCCGCGAAGACCGTTCGTTCGGTGACATTGCCGGATGACGCGCGGGTGCAGCTGTACGCGCTCACGCTCGCTTGAGGATGATGTCGGCGATCTCCTGTGCGCGTGGAATGTGCGGACAGTGATCGCCGTCGATCTCGATCGCTGATGTGCCGAGCCGCTCTTCCGCGGCTCGGCACATCCATTCCGGGCGGATGACGCGGTCGTGTCTTGGCACGATCACTGTGTGGCCGGGCAGGTTGTCGTGGTGGTGGCGTTGGTTGAACGCGCCTTGCGGCTGGAAGAGTCTGAGGGTCGTGAGGGCGAACTTCAGCTGTTCCAGGTTGCAGTCGTGGAAGAGGAAGTACGCGCTGACGGCCTGGTCGGTCAGCAGGTCGGCGCCTGACCACTGGAACCACTCGGGCGGGAAGATCTCGTCGCCGTGGTCGTTCAGTTCTTCCATCATGGTCATGGTGCCGGTCAGGTCTGGGATCAGGGCGCCGATCCAGACGATGTGGGTGGCGTTGAGCTTGGCTGCGGTGGCTGGGGCCAGCAAGCCCGCTCCGGAGTGGGCGATGATCGTGGGGGACTCGGTTTCTGGGAACTGGCGGTGGACTTCGGTGGCGTAGTCCTCGGCTTGCCAGTCGTCCTCGTCCGTCAGGTCGGCTGCGAAGGTTCGGTGGCCTTGTTGTTGCAGGATCGACTGCAACGGGTGCCAGCAGGCTGGGGTTTGGGTGGTGCCGTGGAGCATCACGAAGTCCATGACTGTCTAGCTTGCCTTGGGTTTGGGGTGGTTGCGTTGGGTGGGTTGGTGGCGGTTTTAGGACACGGCTTCGCCGAACCGGCACATGCCCTCCTTCGTCGGGCGTGTGCCGGAACGGAATTGTCGGGTCGGCTTGCGTAGGTGGTTGCGGGGCGTGGGTCCGTTGCGTGCGATCCCGTCGGTTGCGTGCGTGGTCACCGGGTGCGAGTTGCGTTGTCGAAAGACCAACCGACCGCTGCTTAGAACGGTGGTAGGTCGCCGAGTACTGGTTCTGGTTCGCGGGTGTAGGTCTTGCCCGCTGGGCTGGTGAAGGTGAATCTGCCTGGTTTGCGTTGGGCCACTTCC
>JAVXWK010001150.1:0-4747 GCA_032230575.1 Pseudonocardiales bacterium
CACCACGCGTGTACCCGCCGTGGCCTGGCGAAAACGGCTCGGCTTGTGGTCGTCGCCCGATCACGCGTACGGTCGGTCCGGACGGGAGTCCAAATGAACCAACTTCACCAGACAACGACCTACGTCCAGTCCATCCCGATCGTGGCACTGACGGGCGAGATCGACATGATGTCGTCCGCGCCGGTGACGAGCAGGCTCGCCGAGCTGCTCGACCGCAAACCACCCGCGCTGGTCGTCGATCTGCGGGCGGTGCGGTTCTTCGGATCCGAGGGGATCCGCGCACTCGTGGAGACTCAGGCCCAGGCCGACGAGCTCGGCGTCAAGTTCGGCGTCGTGAGCGACACCAGAGTTGTGTTGCGTCCCCTGGAGATGACGGCCGTGAACCAGCTGTTGCTCTTGTTCGACGACGTCGACGACGCCGTCACCGCGCTCAGCGCCTGTTAGGCGACCGATACCGCCGACTCACGTCTCAGCCGTGACCGCTCCACCAGATCCAGCAACAGGCCTTCCTTGGTGGACCACGGCGAGATGTCCACGACGTCGTGGCCGGCGACCTTCATCAGACCTTCCGCGACCACCGCGCCCGCCAGCGACTGCCGGGCTCGGTGGCGGGAAATCCCCGGCAGGGCAGCACGTTCGCGCACCGACAGCTTCGCGAGCCGCGGAATCCACTTCTCCAGGTCCTTCAGCTTCAACTGCCGAGTGGCGTACATCCCGGTGCGCGCTCCGGCGAGCCGGGCCAGTTGCTCGAACACCTTCGAGCAGCCGACGGCGTGAGCGCTCTCATCACGGGGAAACGCTTCGGCGATCTGTTCCTGGACCTCCGCGCGCATGTCCGCCACGGTGAGCCCGGCGCGCGTCAAAGTCCTCGCCCCCAAGGGCAACGAGACCGCGAGCTCCGGCTCCGCCCCCGAACCCAGAGCCAGCTCCACGGTGCCGCCACCGACGTCCAGCACGACCATCGGACCGGCGCTCCAGCCGAACCAGTGCCGGGCCGCCGTGTACGAGAAGCGTGCTTCTTCCTTGCCCGACAAGACTTTCAGCTCGACGCCGGTGCGTCTGTGCACCTTGCGCATCACCTCGTCGGCGTTCAACGCGTCCCGCACGGAGGAGGTGGCGAAGGGGAGGAAGGGCACGTCGCCGGCCTTCTTGCGCGCGGCCCGCACGGCGGCGCACAGCGACTCGATGCCGTCCGCGCTGATCGCCCCGTCGGAATCCAGTTCCCGGTCCAGCCGCAACCTGACCTTGTGGGACATCAGCGGACGCATCAGGTCTCGTTCCACGACCACCAGGTGTGCGCTGAAGCACCCGACGTCCAGAACACCGACCGACATCCGCCACCTTCCTTCTGCCGAACTCCCGAGTTCCCTTTACTCCATCGGTCACCATTGTGGGAGACTGAGCACCCGATCAGGGCATCTTCGCCTGATGAGATGCGTTACAGTGCCCCGATGTCCTTGGCAGAGATCCCTTCCCGGCTCGACGTCGCCCTGAAATCGGCCAGCCGAGGCGTAATCGTCCTGGCCGTGGACGGTCTCTCTTCGGACGTGGCCAAACAATCGTGGTTGTCGGCTTCTCTTTCCACGCTTTCCTCCACTGTGCCGTCCACGTCCGCGACGGCCTGGCTGACCGCGCTGACCGGTGTTCCCGCCGACGTCCACCGCGTGCCGGGAACGGTGTACCGCAACGGATCCGGACTCGTGCACGCGATCAACGGCACGCCGGCGATCCCAGACCTGCCGACCGTCCTGGAACGGCACGGCGCGACAGTTCTGGCCCGCGAGCTCGACCTGCTCGAAGGCACCTGGGCCCAGGCCCTCCTCAAGGGCTGCACCCGGATACCCTCGCCCCCGCGGCACAAACTCACCGCTCAGGCGGACGACCCACCGCTGCTCGTCGCCAACGTCGTGGCCGATCTGGACAAGGCGCTCCAGGACGCGCGGTTCCTCTGGACCTACGTCAACATCGACGACCACGTGCACCGCCACGGCTACGACGAGTCCGTGCACGAGGCGATGCTCCGCCTGGACGCGCACGCTTCCCGTTGGGCCGCACAGGGTTGGACGGTCGTGGCGCACTCCGATCACGGCCTGGTGCCCGTCGATCCCGATCCCGGCCTCGTCGAGGCCTGGGACGCGATCGTGCGCGAGGAGTGCGTGATCCCGTCCGGCGGCGCGGGCCGGACGCGCTGGCTCTACCCGAAAGCGGACCGCCTCGAAGCCGTTTTCGACCGCGTGGCAACGACTCTGGGTTCCACGGCCACCGTGCACCACGCCGCGGATCTCGGTCTGCCGCAGCCGGAGGCCGGTCCTGTCGTCGCCGTCGCCGCGTCGCCGAGGTTCCCGATCCCCGACCCGTCCGCGAGGTACGAGCACGGAGGCCTGAGCCGGGACGAGATCGACGTCCCCTTCGCGGTCTGGCAGGCCGTACAGTGAGCGTGTGCGCGTCGAATTCTCGAACTCCATAAAGGAAGTCGATGCTGCCGATTGGAATTCGGTGGTGCACGCGAGCGGCGCGCCGGTGTTCTACGAGCACGCGTACGTCAGCGCGTACGAACAGGCGCCGCTGACGAACGCCGACTACTCGGGCTGTTTTGTGGTGCGGGACGGTGAAAAGCCCGTCGCCGTGCTGCCGATCTACCTCCAGTCGGCGGTGAACCCGTTGCGCCGCCTGCACGAGGCATACCCGGAGGCGGCAGGCCAGCGGGTGCTGCTCAGCCACACCTGGCACTGCTACGACGCGCACGTGCCCGCCACCGCCGAGGTCCTGCCGAGACTGCTGCACGCCATGACGCGCGCGGCGTCGGTCCTCGAAGCGCACTGGTGGGGGTTCGTGAACGTCGAGCGCGGCAGCGCGCTCTCGCAGCAACTGAGAGCCGCCGGCCTGCCCGCACGCCACCTGACCGACCGGTGGGCGACGCGCCTCACCACCTACGAGCGCTACCTGTCGGGCCTGGGCATCCGCGCCAGAGCCAACCTGCGCCGCAACGAGCGAAGATCGAAGGAAGCGGGCGTCACTGTCGAGGTCCTCCCCGCGGACCACGCCGCACTCGACGAGATCTCGTTGCTGTGCGCCAAGACCGCGACCCGCTTCGACACCAGCGGCTTCTACCCCGGCAGCACCCTCACCAAGTTCGTCCTGGCCCTCGGCGGCCTCGCGCACGTGATCGAGGTCCGGCAGCACGGCAGGCTCGTCGCCGCCGGAATCTGCCTCGCCGACGCCACCCGCTTCCACACCTGGACGTGCGGGGTCGACTACGCCGTCGACGGCCGCTACAGCCCGTACGGCGTGCTGTTCGCCGAGTCGGTCAAGCTCGCGATCCGGCTGGGCAAGACCACGCTCGAAGGCGGTCGCGGCAACGCCGACTTCAAGCGCCGCTACGGCCTGAGCCCACGCCATCTCGATGCCGTCCTCATTCGCGCCTGACCACGTCGTTCATCCTTGTGAACAATTGTTCTGACAACGTCGGAATCCTGCGTGTTCACGTATCTGATTTCTTCTTTAGGCCGGTCAGCGGCCTGCGACAAGGCGAAGGAATCAATTTTTGACTTCCCTTTACAGACCTTGATCGGATCTGGCAGTGTGTCGCCGGGCGCAAGGACATGAAAGGGACTGGACGGTCTCGTGAATCTGTCTCGACGCACCCTTCTGGCATCTGCCGCGGTCACTCCCCTGCTCACCGGAGCGGGAGTCGCCCTCGGCGCGGGAGAGGCGGCGGCCTCCCCCGCCAAACTCCGCGGCGCGCTCGACTACGGCCTGGCCAAGCTGAAAGCGGTCGCACCGGGCATCACGTCGTTCCCGGAGATCACCCGCGCCGAGAAGTGGACCTACGTCGCCGACGGCGGCTGGATCGGCGGTTTCTGGCCGGGCACGCTGTGGCTCGCGCACCTCGACAGCGGCGACGCCCAGCTCCGCACGCTGGCCGAGGCCGCGAACGACAGGCTGGCACCGCGCCGGCTCGAACCGCGCGACCACGACCTGGGGTTCCTCTTCTACCCGTCCTGGGTCACCGCGTACCGGCTCACCGGCGACATCAAGTGGCGTGACGGCGCGATCGACGCGGCGAACACGCTGATCCAGCGCTGGAACGCGACCGGCAAGTTCATCCGCGCGTGGGGCAAGATCGGCACGCCTGGCAACGCGGGCCGGGTGATCATGGACACGATGATGAACCTGGACCTGCTCGCGTTCGCCACCGAGCAGACCGGCGACCGCAAGTTCCTCGACATCGCGATCGCCCACGCCAGAACGACTCAGGCCAACTTCCTGCGCCCGGACGGCTCGACCCCGCACGTGTTCGACTTCAACCCGGACACCGGCGCGCCCATCGGCCAGAACACCGTGCAGGGCTACAGCCCGACCTCGTGCTGGTCGCGCGGCCAGGCGTGGGGCATCTACGGGTTCACGACGATGTACCGGCGCACGGGCCTGCGGGAGTTCCGCGACACCGCGCGCAAGATGGCGGACTTCGCCCTCAACGCGATCACGCCGGACCACGTGCCGGTGTGGGACTACCGCTCGCCGTTGGGCGCCAACGACATCAAGGACTCGTCGGCGGGCGCGATCATGGCGTGCGGCCTGCTCGACCTGGCCAAGGCGACCGGCGCGGACCGCTACCGCGAGCGGGCCCTGAAGATCCTCGACGGCCTGGTCGGCACGTGTCTCACCACCAAGTCGACGCGCGCCGAGGCGATCCTGGCCCGCGGCACCCGCAACCGCCCGTCCGAGGACGGCGTGGAGGTCTCCC
>JAVXWK010001154.1:0-6389 GCA_032230575.1 Pseudonocardiales bacterium
TGTGCTTCATCACCACGTCGATACCGGCCTGCGCGAACCCGCGGATGACGTCGTTGCGGGTCTGCGTGCGCACCTTCGCGATGAAGGTGAAGACCTGGCCGTGCGCGGCCCGCAACCTGGCGACGAACGCCTGGTCGAACGCGTCTCCTTCGAGACCGTTCAGCTCGTCCATCCAGGACTGCTGCGAGGGGTTCGGCACGTCGGGCGTGGTGAGGTTGAACTGGGCAGCCGTCTTCTTCGTCAGCGTGTCCAGCATCATGTGGTCAAGCATGATCATCTTGCCGATCTGCTTGACCCGCGGGTTCGACGCCTTGGTGGCCGTGAGCTCACCCATGGGCATCTCCCACAGGCCTGCCTGGCGCACCTTGTTCAACAGGTCTCGGTCGTTCGCGGTCAAGGGACCCGACGGGGTGTCCTGCACTCCACCGGTGTCCGCGGGCTGTGCCTGAGCAGCGAACGGAGCGGCGAAGAAGAGGAACAACATCGCCAAGACGGTGGCGAGGGCTCTGGTCATCGTCTTGATGTCCTCGTTGTTCAGGGGAGGTCGGTAGGGGGCTGAAGAGAAGAGCAGTGGGCTCAGTAGCCGGGCGCGGCCGGTGGCGGCGCAGACGACGTCTGGCCGTTACCGGAAGTGGGGGACGTGCTCGGCGTACCGCTGCTCTTGTTGCTGTTGTTCTGGGCTTTTCCGCCGGTGATCTTGGCGCCGTTGGGGGCTGTGGCGAACCACACTCCGCCCTTTCCCTGGCCCTTCATGTCACCGGCCGCCTTGTCCTCGGCGAAGGTGTACTGCGGCCAACCGGCGATGGTGAGCTGCTTGGTGCCATCTGCCCTGGTCACGGTGCCCATGGAGATCGGGTCCACCCCGGTCGACATGGCGGGCTTGTCCGCGAGCACGGGCTTCCAGGCCTTCGCGCACTCGCCTTCGCAGTTGGACTTCGAAGGCTTGGGAACGTCCTTGTCGTAGCGGTACAGCGGGAGCCCGTCGCCATCGGTGACGAACCACCCCATCTGCTCGGTGTTCGCGATGAAGAGCATCGTCGAACCGCTCAGATCAGCGTTTTTGGCCTGTAAACCGCCGGTCGCGGCCCCTCCGGGAGGGGTCGAACCGCTACCGCACGCCGTGAGACTCACAGCCAGTGCCGCCAGGGCGGTGATGGCTTGACCACGTCGCATCGGCAGATCCTTTCTCGGCGGGGGTACCGAGGAGTACGGACACGATCCGGCAACGGTTCACGGACTTCGTGAGGAATATTTGCCTCTCGACTTGAGACGCTTCATGAGGCAAGGATGTCCCCCGTGGCGCGGCATAGACGTCAACGCGAGTTAGACGAACAATCACCAAGACCGGGATCCCTCGAGGAAGAGTTGATCCGTCGGCTGTACGAGGAATTCGGCAGCGCCCTGCTGGGACACTGCATGAGGTTGACTGGCCATGATCGTCAGTGGGCAGAGGACATCGTGCAGGAAACCCTGGTCAGGGCATGGCGCAACGCCGAGAAACTCGAACGTGACCCCGTGCTCTTGCGGTCGTGGTTGTTCACGGTGGCAAGGCGGTTGGTCATTGACGACAGGCGTAAGAGAAGCGTCCGTCCGCAGGAGTTCGAACTGACCCCTTCGGACGAGTCTCCCTCTGGCAGCGAGGAGGATCGCACCCTCGCAGCGATCGTCGTCGCTGAGGCGATGAACGGTCTCTCTGAAGAACATCGGGAGGCTATTCTCGAGACATACCTGCGGGACCGCACCGTCGGTGAGGCCGCGGCGGCACTGGGTGTGCCACCGGGAACGGTCAAGTCGAGGGTGTACTACGCGCTCCGTGCGTTGCGGCGTGCGTTGCACGATCGGGGAGAGACGCGGTGACAACGGCACCAGATCACCTCGACGTAGCCGCCTACGTGCTCGGCATCCTCGATGCCGATGAGGTGGAGGCGTTCGAGAACCACCTGACCGAATGTCGGCGGTGTGCCCTTGACCTGCGCGACTTCGCGGTGGTGCCAGACCTGATCGACGAGGCCGACGCGGGCGGCATGCTGCGCGGAACAGCTCCGGAACGCCCGGACGGCAAGTCGGTGCGGGTCATGCTCGACGCCGTCTCGGCGCGCAGGAAGCGCCGACGGTGGTTCGTCGCCCAGGGTGTCGCGGCCGCCGCCGCCGGCATCGTGGCGGTGACGGCAGTCGTCACGACGCTGGTCGTGCGCGGCAGCGATGACGGGTCCAACTCGGCTGCACCCCAGAACACCAACACGACGACGTCGCAGACCCCGGTGGCGCAGAACTCCCCCGACTCGTCGATGAAGGTGCAGCAGCAGGACCCGAACAGCGGTGTGTTCACCAAGATCACCGCCTCTGACGAGCCGTGGGGCACCTCGATGGACATCGAGGTCAGCGGCATGTCAGGCCCCACCAAGGGATCGCTCGTCGCCGTCGGGCGCACGGGCCGTGTTGCCCAGGTCACCTCCTGGTACGCGCCCGAACCGGTCGCCGGCGACAGGAAGACCATCCGGCTGCAGGCGAACGTGGCCATGCGCTGGCACGAGATCGCGACGTTCCGGATCCAGGACGAGAGTGGCAAGATCCTGCTCGAGGTCGTCGCGTCCTGACGCTTCCCGACACCAGACCACTGCCCCTGCGGGATCCGTGAGATCCTGTAGGGGCAGTTGTCGTTTTGGGGAGGCTTGCACGTGGCGATAGGCCCGTCAGCGGTCGAGCGCTGGCTCGATCTGTCCACAGAGGAGCTGCGCGCTCAGGTCACGCGGCTCGTGTCCGCCCGGCTACCGGGTGATCACGCTGTGTGGCAGGCGATCCGGCGTCATCCAGCCCTGGTTCCACGCATCCGGGGTGTCCTCTCCGGACTCACCGCGACGGCGGCCGGGAGCAAGGACGAGGCCATGCAGAAGGTGTGGATCTCCAAGGCGCGCGCCGCTCTGGACCAGTCGACGCCGGCTCCGGTCAAGGCAGTGCGCAAACCGAAGGTTGAAGAGGTGCCCGCCGAGGAACCCGAAGGCGTGATCGAGCTGAGGGAACCAGAACCCCAGGAGCTGAAACAGCCCCATAAGGCCATTCCGACGATGCTCTTCCAGGAGCCCAGTTAGCCATGGTCGTCTTCGGGTCACTGATCTCGCTGTCCGGCCTCGCGGTCCTGCTGTTCCGCACCGCGGACATCGGCGGGCTCAGCCCGACCGTCGTCGGCTGGGTGATGATCCCGCTCGGACTGGTGTTCGCCGGACTGGGCCTGCTGCGCAACCGCCGCAAGCGCGCCCAGAAGGGCCCCGGCCCGGTCGGCAACCCGATCCAGCGCGCGAAGGCGTTGCCGCGCCTGTGGAAGGCCTGGCGCGGCGGCCAGTACGCGGACCTGCCGAAGAGCCAGGTGCTGCTGTGGGTGGTGTCGCTCGTCTACCTCGTGTCGCCGATCGACGTCCTGCCGGAGTTCCTGCCGGTGATCGGCGTGACCGACGACGCGGGCGTGCTGGTGTGGCTGCTCAGCAGTCTTTCGATCGCGTCAGGGTCGTACCTGCGCTGGGAGAAGGATCATCGCGACCCGAGTCGCGGGATCGAGTCCCCGTGAGGCCTCCTCGCGCATGATCTCGGCCAGACCGGGTGGGGTCTCGGTGACGACGCGGAAACCGAGACGCTCGTAGTACGGCTGGTTCCACGGCACGTCCCGGAACGTCGTCAGCGTCACGGCGCGCCCGGGCCGGGTCACGTGCTCGATCAACGCCGCACCGATCCCCTGGCGCGCGTGTGAGGGGTGGACGCTGACCTGGTGGACGTGGACGGCACCGTCCACGTCGCCGGTCGCGACGAACGCCACGGGCACGCCCTGGACGTCCACCGCGACCCAGACCTCGCTCTCCGCCAGGACTTCCAGCGACATCGGGTCGTCGTCGGCGATCTCGGGCATGCCGATCTCGCGGAAGAGCTCTCCCGAGGCGTCTTCGATCTCCTGGAGGTACGGGAGTTCGGCTGGTTGGGCGAGACGGATCAACACGCGCGCAATCCTGGTAGGTCGGACGCGGACCCCGCACCCGAATAACGTTAAAGTCCGACCTGATGCGAACCAAGACCGTGCGCGTCCTCCTGGTCGAGGACGACGATGGCGACGCCCTGCTCGTCGAGGCGCTCCTCGAAGAGGCGAGGGCGCCGTTCATCCTGTCGCGCGCCCGCACCCTCGCGGAGGCGGAGCGCCTGCTCTCCGACGCCGAGTGCGTGCTGCTCGACCTCGGCCTGCCCGACTCGCAGGGCCTCGACGGTCTGCACCGCCTGCTGAAGAAGGCGGACGCACCGGCGATCCTGGTGCTGACCGGCCTGAACGACGAGCGCGAGGGCATCGACGCGGTCGCCACCGGCGCCGAGGACTACCTCATCAAGGGCCAGGTGGACGGCGAGCTGCTGCTGCGCGGCGTCCGGTACGCGGTCGAACGCCGCCGTGCCGAGGACGCCCAGCGCCAGCTCCGCGAGGCCAAGCTGCTCGCCGCGGAACGGTCCCGCCTGGAACGCGGCCTGCTGCCTCCGCCGCTGCTGCAGAACTCGGACCTGAACCTCGGGGTCCGCTACCAGCCCGGCGGCCAGCGGATGCTGCTCGGCGGCGACTTCTACGACGCGGTGGGCCTGCCGGACGGCACCGTGCACGCGATCATCGGCGACGTCTGCGGGCACGGCCCCGACGAGGCCGCGCTGGGCGTCTGCCTGCGGATCGCGTGGCGCGCGCTGGTGCTGGCCGGAGAGCCGGCGGAGAAGGTGCTGCGGACCCTGGACCAGGTGCTGGTCGCCGAACGGCACGGCGAGGGCATCTTCACCACCGCGTGCATGGTCACCGTGGCGCCGGACCGGCGTTCGGCGCGCTACTTCCTCGCCGGGCACCCCGAGCCGTTGCTGCTGGTGGGCCGGCAGATCGTCGACCTGCCCCAGTCCAAGATCGGCGTCCCGCTCGGTGTGCTGCCCGACTACGCGTGGACCGGGGTGGACGTGCCGCTGCCGTCCGGCTGGTCGCTGGCCTGCTACACGGATGGACTGATCGAGGGCCGGGTACCCGGCGACACCGACCGGCTCGGGGTCGAGCGGCTGTGCGACATCCTCCGCAGGCACCTGGCCGAGGGCCCTGACTGGATGGACTCCGTCATCGCGGAGGTGACGGAGCTCAACGGAGGCCCGCTCGACGACGACGTGGCCGTTCTGCTGCTGAGGGACGGAAAGTGAAACTGCCCGACCGGTGGCCCGCGGGCCGCGTCCTGATCGGTGTCGTGACAATCCTGCTGGCCATGACCGCGGTGGCCATCGCGTCGACGGTTCTCGCCCTGGACGCGCTCAGCGACGCACGGGCGCGGTCGGTCGACCAGGTCGAGCCGGCCGCACGCCGTGCGAAGGACCTGAACCGCGCGCTGCTCGACCAGGAGACCGGTGTGCGCGGTTTCGTGCTCACCACCGAGAACGACTTCCTCCAGCCCTACCTGGACGGTCGCCGGGCCGAGTCCGAGGCCGCCGAGTCGGTGCGTGCCCTCGTCGGCGACGTCAACGGCCGCGTGGGCCACATCGAGGACCTGTCCCGGCAGTGGCGGGAGCAGTACGCGGAGCCCACGATCACCGGTATCCGGCAGTCCGCGCCGGTCCAGGACATCGACCGGGGCAAGCAGCTGTTCGACCAGATGCGTGCCGAGGTCGACATGTTGCAGGCCGACATCGGCGGACTCGGCAGGCAGGCCCGCGACGACCTCGGCCACGCGGCGGCCGTGGTGCTGTGGCTGGTGATCGGCGTGGGCGTGCTGCTGGTCGTGGTGATCGGCGGCCTGTCGTTGCTGTTGTACCGCCTGCTGATCACGCCGCTGGAGGGCCTCGCGGAACAGGTCAGGCAGGTGGCGTCCGGCGACTTCCGGCGTGAGATCGACGTGCACGGTCCACGTGAGACGGTCATGCTCGGCAGTGACGTCAACCTGATGCGCCACCGGATCGTGCAGGAGCTGGCGACGCTCGACGAGGCGAAGACCGAGCTGCAGCGGTCGAACTCGGAGCTGGAGCAGTTCGCCTACGTGGCCTCGCACGACCTGCAGGAGCCGCTGCGCAAGGTGGCGTCGTTCTGCCAGCTGCTGCAACGGCGTTACGGCGGGCAGCTCGACGAACGCGCCGACCAGTACATCGACTTCGCCGTGGACGGCGCGAAACGCATGCAGGGGCTGATCAACGACCTGCTGGCGTTCTCCCGCGTCGGCCGGATCACCCGCGAGCAGACGGTGGTCGACCTCAACGGGATCGTGCACCAGCTCCTGGACAGCTACTCCGACCGCATCGAGGAGACCGGTGCGCGAGTCGAAGTCGCCGAACTCCCCTCCGTGCGAGGCGAGGCGTCACTGCTCAGCGCCGTCTTCCAGAACCTGATCAGCAATGCGCTGAAGTTCAAG
>JAVXWK010001155.1:0-7362 GCA_032230575.1 Pseudonocardiales bacterium
GACCACGCCGGGTTCTTCGCCGCGAGGATCGCCGCGGCGCCCGCGACGTGCGGGGTCGCCATCGACGTGCCGGACAGCGACACGTGGTTCGCGTCGACCGGGGTGCCGATGGTGCCGTTCTTCGCCTTCGCCGCAACGATGTCCACGCCGGGCGCGGTGATGTCCGGCTTGATCGCTCCGTCACCGACGCGCGGGCCGCGGCTGGAGAAGTCCGCCAGCTTGTCGGCGCGATCGACCGCGCCGACGGTCAGCGCGGCGTCGGCGGCCGCGGGCGAGGAGACCGCGCGGCCGGAGTTGCCCGCCGCGACCACGAACAACGCGCCGTGCTCCGCGGTGAGCCGGTTGACGGCCTGCGACACGATGTCGGTGCCGTCGCTGGCTCCGTTGCCGCCCAGGCTCATGTTGATGATCCTGGCCTTGGTGGCGGCCCACTCCATGCCCTCGATGACGCCGGACTCGGAGCCGCTGCCGTGGTCGTCGAGCACCTTGCCGTTGATGAGCTTGGCGTCCGGCGCGATGCCCTTGTACTTGCCCTCGCCGGTGATCGTCGAGGCGACGTGGGTGCCGTGGCCGAACTTGTCGTCGGTCGTCGCGGCCGGGGTGAAGTTCTTCTCCTCCACCACGGCGCCCTGCAGGTCGGGGTGCGTGGCATCGATGCCGGTGTCGAGCACGGCGACCGTGGTGCCGGCGCCGGTGAAGCCCTGCTGCCACGCCTGTGGCGCACCGATCTGCGCGGCGCTGCGGTCGAGCGTGGCGGTGATCCTGCCGTCGAGCCACACCTTGGCCGCGCCGCTGGTCCGCGCCGCCGAGAAGAACCCGCCCTTCTTGTCCGCCTTCACGGCGTACGCGTTGATGCTGGGCAACGACTTCGCGTCCGCCGACCGCAGCCCCGCGCCGCCCTGGACGATCAGCGGAAGCGTGTCGCGGCTCGCGTCGTCGTACCCGGACCGCGCGAGCAGCGAGACGTCGAACAGCCGCTGGTCGAGCGCACCGTCGTTGATCTGCCGCTGGACGTCGAGCGGGATGACGTGCAGGTCGCCCTGCGCGTCGGTGTAGTGGTGGAAGCGGACGTCCTCACGCCCCTTGGCGGCGTGCGCCCGCACCTCCCCGTTCGCCACGTGCACGAGATCGCCCGTGATCAACGTGACCGTTGTCGTCAAACCACCCGGTCGCGGTGCGGTGGTCTCCCCCACAGCCGGGGGCACGGTCACCGCGGTGGCGGCCACGGCGGCCGCGAGCCCTGCGGCGAGAATGGATTTCTTCAACGCGAACTCCCCTTGTTCGGCGTCCAAGGGCGATGTCGCCCTCCGTGACACAGATACCGCAGAGAGTGGCCGCGTTGCGTCACTTCAGGCGATCTGTCCCGATTACGGCCCTACCCGCTGATCCGGCCGCGGCGGGGCATGGCGCACCAACGCGATCTGCCCGCCGCCCCAGCAGGGACGACGGGCAGATCGGGTGCACGCAGGACCAGCGGGCCGGGTCCAGGGGCTGGCCGGGCCCGTGGCGTCCAGGTCCACTGTGGACGGTCGATGGGCGCGCTCTCAGCGCTTCGTCTCGTACCTCGTGAGCACGACGCCGCCGGGGAACGTCCGCGTCTCGACCAGATTCAGGTTCACCCAGCTGTCCAGCGCGGTGAAGAACGGCGTGCCGCCGCCGATCAGGACCGGGTGGGTGACGATCACGTACTCGTCGATCAGCCCGGCACGCATGGCCGCCGCGGCGAGCGTGGCGCCGCCGACACTGATCCGCGCACCGTCCTCTGCCTTGAGCCGGGTGATCTCGGCGACGGCGCCGGTCCTCACCACACGGGTGTTCCAGTCGACCTTCTCGATCGTGGAGGAGAACACGACCTTCGGCGTGTCGCGCCAGTTCCGGGCGAACTCGACCTGCGCGGGGGTGGCACCGGGCTGCTCGTCGCCGGTCGGCCAGTAGGAGCTCATCTCCTCCCACAGCTTGCGCCCGTACAGGACCAGTCCGTTCGCCTTCTCGTGGTCGAGCCACGACTGGAACAGCTCGTCGGACGGCCCGCCCCAGCTGATGTCGCCGCTGGGTGCCGCGATGTAGCCGTCGAGGCTCGCGTTCATGCCGTAGATGAGTTTCCGCATGGCAGGTAGACCATAGCGGCACAGGAAACTCATCGACCCGAGCCCGCTAATGATCCCGATGAACCTGCACACGTTAGCCGGTGAGCCACGAGGCCATTTGGCCCGAACCTGCTAATGTCGAGTCAAAGTGGCGGAGAGTTAGGACGAGCGTGAGCACGACATTGGCCGAGTTCCAGGCCGCCGGCTTCCCGATGGCCGCCGAGCCGTTCGTCGCGCTCGACCTGGTGGACACGTTGATGCTCGCCACGGACACCGACCTCATCGGCGACGAGGCGAAGCACGCGAAGTGGTGGGAGCTCCAGGCCGACCGGCTCCCCGACGCGCCGCCACCGACGATGAACGCGACCCGCAGGCTGCGCTCGGTGTTGCGCGAACTGTTCGACGCCTCGTTGACGGAACGCGACCCCGACCCGTCCGCGATCGAGGACCTCAACGCCTTCTCCGCCGGCGCACCGACCAGCCCTCGGCTCGACGGCTGGGGTGCGCGGGCTCAGCTCGTGGTCCGGTGGCACGACGACTACAACGGCCACCCTGCGCTCGCGGCGATCGCGGGCGGGGCGATCGGCTTGTTGTCCGATCCCGGCAAGCTGTCGTCGCTGCGCCGCTGTGCCAACTCCGCGTGCTCGATGCTGTTCCTCGCCGAGAACAAACGCCGCGTGTGGTGCACCGCGAACCTCTGCGGCAACCGCGCCCGCGTCGCCCGCCACTACGAGCGCACCCGCGGCTGATCGAGGCCGGCGGTCAAGAGCCGACGTACTGGTGGACCCAGTCGTTCAGCACGGTCAGATCGATCAGCGCCGGCCGGTCCTGGGCGCAGTTCAGCGCACCGGGAACGCGGCTGGGTACGAGTCCGATCAGCCCCCAGCCCTCCTCATTGGTCAGCGGACCGCCCTCGTCACCGAAGCAGGGACCGCCGCCGTTCACATACGTCGTGCAGAGCCGGCCCGTCTCACCGGCGCACGCCGAGCTCGGCTCGATGCGGGCCTTCACCTGCTGGAGCTCCGCATTCGGGCCGCCGCACCCGGAGGTCGGGCAGCTCTGGCCCCAGCCCAGCACCTTGGTCTTGGCGCCCACCGGCGCCGGGCCTTGGACGACGTGCACCGGAACGGCGCTGGACGGCTTGCTCAGCTCGATGAGCGCCACATCGGCGGTGGGATGCGCGACGATGCGGGCAGCGGGCACCAGATCCCCCTTGCTCGCGTGAAACCGGGACCCGACCCGGACGTTGACCGACTCGGCCGTTCTGCCCTGTACGCACTGCTTCGCGGTGAGGACCCAGGACGACTCGACGAGCACACTTCCGCACAGGTGCGTTCCTGCGCTGGTGGCCTCCTGGACAGAGCCCACGTAGTAGATCTGCGTGCCCGGTGTGGTGCCGTCGAGGGCTGCCTGTGCGGAGGGGGCGGGGATCGTGGTGAGCAACACCGCGGCCACCAAGGCGGAGAACAGTTTCACAGATCGGCTCCTTCTAAGTCTACAGTGGACAGTCGAGCGCGGACGGCGTCGGCTTCGGGTACGCCGGTGCCGGTGTGAAGGGTCAGTGCGCCGCGCCAGTACCGCCGGGCCTCGGCGTCGCGTCCCAGGGCGTGATGCGCTTGTGCCAGACCGTCGTGAGCACAGGCCTGCTGGTATCGATCGCCGGTGTCCTCGGCCATGGCGAGAGCTTCCCGGTGGTGGACGAGTGCGCGCTCCGGATCTCCGGCGAGCAGAGCCGATGAGCCGAGTCCGTTGAGCGCTTCTGTTCGCAGGCCGCGGTTTCCGGTGGCGAGTCCGACCGAGAGCGCGTTCTGCAGGTTGGCGGCGGACTCCTCGAACCGGCCCAGATCCGCCAGCAGCAGCCCGAGACCCAGCGTCGTGTAGCCCTCCAGGCTGCGGTTTCGGGTGTCCGCGGCGATGGCGAGAGCCTGCTCGAAGTGGCTGAGCGCCTCGTCCGCACGACCGAGCCTGCGAAGGCCGAATCCCAGGCTGTGCAGCGCGTAGCCGCGCCCGGCGACGTCGTCGATCTGCTCCGCGACGGTCAGTGCCTCGGTGTGCTGGACGAGCGCCTCGTCGTACTGGCCCAGCCGCTCGTGCACGATGCCGAGGTTGTTGGCCGAGCGGCACTGGCCGACGCGGTTCCCGGTCCGCACCGCGATGTCGAGCGCCTGCCGGTAGTGCTCAAGCGCGTTGTGGTGGTCCGCCACGGCCAGGTACACGTTGGCGAGGTTGTTGTGAGTACGGCCTTCCAGCGGCAGGACACCGGCCGACCTGGCGAGGTCCAGGGCCTCGCGGTGGTGCTTCTCCGCCTCGCCGTAACGACCGAGCCGTTCGTAGGCGGTGCCGAGGTTGCCCAGTGCCTGGCACTCGGCCTCCACGTCACCACCACCGCGGACGGAGCTGTGGGCGTGACCGTGCAACACGAGCGCGTCGTCGTGGTAGCCGCGCAGGTCGAGGTAGCGCAACAGGGTCGTGGACAGATCACCCGAGTGATCTCCCGAAGTCGCGGTGGCCACGAGGTTCTCGCGTTCGCGTTCCAGCCACTCCATCGACTCGGCGTACCCGGACAGGACAGGACCGGCGAGGTCGGCGGAGAGGCCAACGTGGTCGTCCCCCGGCGCGACGACGTCGACCGCCCTGGCCGCCGTGGAGAGGTACCTGTCGTGCAGCCGGGCCTGGGCGTCGCGCCTGCACTCGGCGCTGTCCGCACCGGTGGCGAGCTCGACGGCGAACGCGCGCAGGAGGTCGTGCATCCGGTACCGGCCCGGCTCGAGCTGGTGCAGCAGGTGCAGGTCGACCAGTTCCTCCAGCATGCCTTCCGTCTCCCCCACGCCGGTGGCGGTGAGAGCGGCGGCCGACCAGCCGTCGAAGTCGGCACCGGGATGCAGGCCCAGCAACCGGAACAACCGTTGCTGCGCCGCGGTGAGCTGCCGGTACGACAGCTCCAGCGCGACCGCCACGCTCCGATCACCGGTCACCAGCTCGCTCAGCCCGGCGCCCAGGCGGCCGACCAGGTGCGCGACCGTCCACACCGGACGGGACCGCAGCCGTGCCGCCGCGATCCTGATCGCCAGCGGCAGATGCCCGCACAGCCCGGCCACCTCGCCGACGGCCTCCGGTTCACCCCGCTCGCCGCCGACGACCTTGGTGAACAGGGCGACCGCCTGGGCGTGCGGCAGCACGTCCAGCGACAGCGTGCGCGCCGACTCCAGGTCGGTCAGCCTGCGTCTGCTGGTGATCAGCGCCAGGCAGCCGGATCCACCCGGTAGCAGCGGGCGGACCTGCGCCGCACTGGCCACGTTGTCCAGCACCACCAGGGCTTTGCGTCCCGCGAGCGCGGAACGCCACAGCCCCGCGCGTTCGTCCAGCCCGGCCGGGATGCGCTCGCTCGCCACCCCCACCGAACGCAGCAACGTGCCGAGAGCCGCCGCGGTGTCTGTCGGTTGCAGGTCGGCGGTGTGGGCGTGCAGATCGAGGAACAGCTGCACGTCCGGATAGCGGTCGGCCAGGCGGTGGGCGGCGTGGACGGCCAGCGCGGTCTTGCCCACGCCGGCCATACCGTCGATCGCCACGATCACCGTGGCCGAGCCGGACTGGTCGCCGACGATGCCGAGCAGCCGTGCGAGCTCCTCGTCCCGCCCGGTGAAGTCCACGACGTCGTGCGGCAGGGCACGCACCGGTCCCGGCTCCGCGGAAGCGGGTTCGTCGGTGAGGATCTGCTGGTACACCTGCTGGAGCGCGGGACTGGGATCCACGCCGAGCTCGTCCGAGAGCCGGCGCCTGACCTGCTCGTAGTGATCCAGCGCGTGGGCCGGCCGTCCGCCCAGGTGGAGCGCGCGCATCAGCTGGCCCGCCAGGCGTTCGTCCAGCGGCTCGTCGTCGGAGAGCGCCCTCAGCCCGGAGACCAGCTCCGCGTGCCGGCCGCCGCGCAGGCTGAGCTCGTTGCGGTCGAGCACGGCCTCGAACCGGTCGCGGTGCAGCGCGGCCCTGACCTTGTCGGCCCACGGCGTGTCCACGACCGGGAAAGCCGCACCCCGCCACAACGCGAGCGCGTCGTCGAGCAGGATGGCGGCGGTCACGTCATCGGATCGGCGCGCCTGCTCGGTCAGCCCGCGGAACCGGTGCAGGTCCACCGTCTCGGGATCGACCCGCAGGACGTAGCCGCCCGGCTGCCGGGCGATGTCGATCCCCAGCGCCTTCCGCAGCCGGGACAGGTAGCTGTACAGGGCGTTGCTGCCGCTGTGCGGTGGACGGTCACCCCACACCCTGTCCATCAGCTGGTCCAGGGAGACGACCCGGTTCGCGTCGACCAGCAGCGCGACCAGCACGCTGCGCTGACGCGACGGCCCCAGGTCGGCCACACGCCCGTCGACGACCGCCTCGACGTCTCCGAGCACACGGAACTCGATCGTCACCACACCCCCGGTCGCGTCCTGCGCCACCCGACCCGACCTGCGGATTCAAGACGGTTACAGGAACCGTGCACTTCCCCTGCCGCACAGTTTCCTCACCGTCCTAATACGCCTGACGGTGGGTAGACCGTTGCACTCCCCATCGGAAAACCGTGGAGGAGGGCGCACGAGATGCCATTTCAGCAGATCGAAGCGGCCCGCACGTGCGACTCGGGAGTTCCCGGTCGCATGGACTGCAGGCGTGCCAGGACAACATCGAGGGAGGAAGTTTCATGGAGTTCACGAAGCTGGCGGTCGGCGTGGCCGCGGTAGGGGCTGTCGTCCTCGGCGGCATCGGCGTGGCGTCGGCGGCCATCCAGGCCGAGCCCTGCACGCCCGACCGCGTCTGCATCTACAAGAACGACCACTGGACCGGCAAGCTGGGGACGAAGGCGCCGTTGCAGCCCACGACCAATGTCGGACTCGTGGCGAATGACGAGATGACGTCGTACCGGAACCTGACCAACGTCGACGCGCGCTGGTACTGGAACGCCAACGGCGGCGGGAACTGCCGGACGATGTGGGCGGGCACGTCCGACGACAAGATCAACCCCATCGACGACAACAAGCTGTCGTCGTGGAACACCCAGGGCCGGTGCTGACATGACCTCCCGGTTGCTCGTGGTGGAGAACGTCAGCCGCTCGTTCGTCTCCGCCGCCGAAACCGTCACGGCGGTGCGGGACGTCAGCCTGACCGGGCACGCGGGTGAGTTCGTGTGCGTGGCCGGGGCGAGTGGTTCCGGCAAGTCCACGCTGGTCAACCTGATCACGGGACTCGACACCGCGGACACCGGGAGAATTCTCGTCGAGCAGGCCGACCTCGGCCT
>JAVXWK010000124.1:0-15100 GCA_032230575.1 Pseudonocardiales bacterium
GCGGGTGGAGTCGCCGCAGCTGTTCAGGTATCCCCACTTGTCGGGCCCGCCGCTGTTGGTGTGCAGGCACTTGGTCTGCTCCACCCCGTGCCTGATGAGCTTCGGCGAGGTGCCCGGAATGAGCCAGCGGGAAGACGGTGTGTTGCAGCTGCCCATCGTGAAGACCTTCTGGCCGTCCGATGCCAGACAGGCGGTGTCAAAGCCATTGGCGAACTTGTCGAAGTTGCTTTCGCCCGTGAAGTGGTACCACTTCTGACCGGACAGGCCCCGGCAGTCCGTGAGGAAGACACCGCCCGACGTAGCGGCCGACAGGCACAGGCGCGAGCTCGCGTGCCGGATGTACACCCAGCCAGATGAGGCGCTGACCTCGTCCGGAGCCGCCGAGGCCGTCGAGGCCGTCGAGGCCGATGCGGGTGCGATCAGCATCGCGCCCAGAGCCGCGATCGCCGCCCCCGCGCCGGCGACCCTGCGCAGCATTGACTTGAATTCCATGAGAATCCCCTTTGTGTGAATCGCGCTTTTCGCCGCGATCTGAAAGGGAATCTAGAAAAACCGATCTACAGGCAACCTACAGAGTCTCTACAGCGTGCTACCGGACGCGGGCACTCGTTCAGTCGTACCCGTTGCGCGGACCGGGTGGGGGAGCCTTGGTGAGTACAGCGACGTTCGCGGTCCTCGGGCCGCTGCGCGTCACGAACAACGGCCGGCGCCTGTCGCAGGCCAGCCAGCGGCAACGGGCACTGCTGGCGGCACTGCTGATCAGGCCGGATCAACCGGTCGGGCTGCCCGACATCGTCGAGGCGCTGTGGGGTGAGCGGCCGCCCGCGTCGGCGGTCGCGAACGTGCACACGCACGTGAGCCGCCTGAGGCAGGACCTCGCCGGCATCGGCCTGAAAGACCGGGTGGTCACCGACAGCGGCAGCTATCTGCTGCGCCTCGAACCGGGAGAGCTCGACAGCACGCAATTCCACAGCGCCGCCGGAGAAGCGCGGGCCGCATTCCACCTGGGTGACGCGCTGAAAGCGGTGGAGTTCTGGGAAAAGGCGTGGTCGGAGTGGCGGGGCTCTCCGCTGGAGGACGTCGAGCGGGCCGGCTGGCTGGACGTCGAAGTCGTGCGGCTGGAGGAGATGGCCGCCTCCGCCCGTGAGGACTTCGCCGACGCCCGGCTCGCGGCCGGGCAGCTGGGCGTCGTCATCGGCGAGCTGGGCACGCTGGTGCGGCAGCAGCCGTTGCGCGAGGGCCTGTGGCAAAGGCTGATCCTCGCCCAGCACCGGGCCGGGCGGCGGGCCGAAGCGCTGGAGACCTACCGCACGATGAGAGGTGTGCTGGTCGAGGCGCTCGGTGTCGAGCCGTGCGACGAGGTCCGGCGGCTGCACCAGGAGGTCCTGAGCGGGTCGGTCCAGCGCGTGGTGCGCCCGATGCAGCTGCCGCCCGACGTGGAGAACTTCACCGGACGCACGGCCGAGACGGCGGAGCTGGTCAGGCTGCTCAACCAGAAGACGACACGAAGAACCGTCGCGATCACCGGTAAGGCCGGGGTCGGCAAGACCGCCCTCGCGGTGCGGGTGGCGCACGAGGTCGGCGCCGGGTTCCGCGGCGGGCACCTCTACGTGCGGCTGGGCGGCACCTCGCCGTCACCGCGCGACCCGGTGACCGTGCTCGTGGAGCTGTTGATCGCCCTCGGCGTGCACCCGCACGCCGTTCCGGACGACCTGGAGGCGCAGGCCGCGCTGTACAGGTCGCAGCTGGCCGCCAGGCAGGTGCTGATCGTGCTGGACGATGCGGCGGGCATGGCGCAGGTCCGGCCGCTGCTGCCCGGTTCGGCGGAGTCAGCGGTGCTGATCACCAGCCGGGTGCAGCTCGTCGAGACGGACGGGGCCCGCACCGTGCGCCTCGACGTCCTCGGCGCGCAGGACTCGGTGACGCTGCTGGGATCGATCGCCGGACAGGACCGGCTGAACTCGGAACCCGCCGCCGCCGCCGAGGTGGCGCGCTACTGCGGCAACCTCCCGCTGGCGTTGCGCATCGCGGGCGCCAGGCTGGCGCGGCGCACACATTGGACGGTCGGCAGGCTGGCCGCCCGGCTCGCGTGCGAGGGCACGCGGCTCAACGAGCTGCGCATCGACGACCTGGAGGCCCGCGCCAGCTTCGCACTGAGCTGCCGGACGCTGACGGACGAGCAGCAGCGCGCGTTCCGGCTGCTGAGCCTGCTGGACGTGCCCGACTTCCCCGGCTGGGTGACCGGACCGCTGCTGGACGTCCCCGACGGGGAGGAGATCACCGACAGCCTGGCCGACGTGCACCTGCTGGAGTCCGCCGGACCGGGCCGCTACCGGTTCCACGAACTGCTCAGGGTGTTCGGCCGCGAGCGCGCGCTGGAGCAGGACGATGCCGGGACTCGCACCGAGGCGCTGCGCAGAGCGTTCACCGCGTGGCTCGACCTGGCCGTGCGGGCGGAGGCGGACCTGCCGTGCCGGTTCCTCAAGGTGCGGGTGCCCGATCGCGGCTCGGTGCCGGGCCTCGCCACCGGCGATCCGCTCACCTTCCTCGCGACCGAGCGCGACGCCCTGGTCGCTGTAGCCCGTCAGGCGATCGCACTGGGCCTGACGACGCTGGGATGCGAGGTCACCGGCGTGCTGACGACGTTGTTCGACCTGCACGGCCACTACGACCTGTGGCGGCGGACCCACACGCTCGCGCTGGAGGCGGCGGAGCGGGCCGGGGAGGAACACCACCAGGCGGTCCTGCGCCAGGGCCTCGGGGCGCTGGCGTTCTACCGCGACCACTTCCACGAGGCGAGCGCGTATTTCGCGGCGGCCCGACGACTGTTCGCCGATCTCGGCGACGTGCGCGGACATGCCTACGCGGACCTCGGTGCGGGCAGCGTGCACATGTTCCACGGGCAGCACGACGAAGCGGTGGTCGAGCTGACCCGCGCGCTGGCCGTGTTCCGCGACTGCCAGGACGCATGCGGGGAGGCGTTCTCGTTGCAGGGACTGGGAGTCGTCCGCAGGAACCAGGGCCTTCTCGAGGATGCGGAAACACTCCTCGACAGCTCGCTGGCGATCTTCGCGGAGCTGGGCTGCGGCTACGGGCGGGCGTGCACGTTGTTCAGCATGGGCCTGCACCACAACGCCCGCGGCGACCTGGAGGCCACCGAACGCGCGCTGATGGAGGCTGTCGAGCTGTTCGGCGCGGTGTCCTGTCCCCGAGACGAGGCACTGGCGCTGCACGTCCTGGCCGCCGTCCACGCCCGGCAGGGTGACGCGAACCGGGCCGCCGAGCTGATGGCCCGCTCGCAGGTCGCGTTCTCCCCGGCGGACGAGAGCGTCGGCAAGGCCGAGACGCTGTACAGCCTCGGCTGGGTCGCGCACCGCACCGGCCGCGCGGACCACGCCGCCGCCTGCTTCGACCAGGCGTGGCGGTTGTTCGAAAAGCTCGACATGCCGATGCACCGCGAGTGGACCGAGCGGGCGCTGACCCGGCTGGGCCTCGAACCTCCACGATGAACGGCGCTTTTGTCCACCTCAGGTGAACAAAAGCGCCGTTCATCGCGAGCGTCAGTTGGCGGCGAGGTCCCAGCCGGTCCAGCCGGAGCCGACCTGGGTGCCGGAGGAGAACCCGCCGGTCCCGGTCCCGAGCCACTGCCAGAGCGTGTTGTCCGACGAACGGATGGCCACGAGGTCGGCCTTGTTGTCCCCGTTGACGTCCATCGACGTCATCTGCCGGAACCCGTTCCACCCCGACCCGACCTGCACCGCGGTCGCGAAGTCGGCACCGTTGCGCTTCCAGAAGAAGAGCTCGCCGGCCGAGTTCGTCGCCCAGATGTCGCCGTCGGAGTCGCCGTCGGCGTCCGCGGCCGTGTGCCGGGCCAGCGACGCCCAGCCCGCACCCACGAGGTCGCGCTCGGCGAACTTGCCCAGGCCGCGGCCGACGTAGAGGTACATGTTGCCGCCGTCACGGGCCAGGATGTCGGTCTTGTTGTCGCCGTTCACGTCGCCGAACGCCACGTTCTCCATGGCCGCCCAGCCGGTGCCGACGGTCTGCGCCGACGTGAAGGTGCCGTCGCCGCGGTTGTGCCAGTAGTAGAGCGTGCCGTTGCCGATCGCCCACAGGTCGGCCCAGCCGTCGGCGTTCGAGTCGCCGATGCCGATCCGCGAGAACCCGCCCCAGCCCGGCCCGAGCCGCACCCCGGCGGCGAACCCGCCACCGGCCTTGCCCTTGTAGATCCACGCGGTTCCGGACGGGTCGACGCCCAGCGCGTCGTCGTACTTGTCACCGTTCACGCTCTTCCCCGGCAGCACGGCGGCCGGGGGAGCGCCGATCGCGGCACGAGCGTCGTCCACGAACTGCTTGTAGCGCCCCGACTTGTAGGTCGACCACGGCGACCAGTCCGAGCCCTGGTCGGAGATCTTGTACGCCTCACGGGCGTTGCACGCCGCGTTGTAGGCGCAGGAGTCGCTGACCTCGGGGTGCCAGTAGTCGTTGATCTGCCACAGGCCGCGGTCGACCGAGTTGTGGCTGTCGCTGTTCACATAACGGGCCGACGGGTCGCAGCGCGACTCGGCCATGCCGACCGCCACCGCGACGACGAGCCTTTCACCGGTGAACCCGGCGGTGCGGCCGTTCGAGACGCAGAGGTCGATGTCACCGGCGGCCTGGGCGGAGGGTGCGAACGCCACGCTCGCCGCCGCGGCCAGGGCGAGAACTCCGGACAGGATCCTCATGTCAGTTCACCGCCAGGTCGAAGCCGGACCAGCCGCTGCCGATCTGCACCGCCTTGCCGAACGTGCCCGCGCCGCCGCCCAGCCACTGCCACAGCGTGTTGTCGGACGTGCGGATCGCCACGAGGTCGGCCTTCGCGTCGCCGTTGACGTCCATCGACACGAGTTGGCGGAAGCCGTTCCAGCCGGAACCGACCTGCGCCGCCGTCGCGTAGCCACCAGCGTCCTTGCGCCAGAAGAAGAGCTCACCGGCCGAGTTCGTGGCCCAGATGTCGCCGTCGCCATCGGCGTCGGCGTCTCCCGCGGTGTGCCGCGCCAGACCGGCCCAGCCCTCACCCAGCGGCGAACGAGCGGAGAACGCGCCGCCGCCCTGGCCGGTGTAGACGTACATCTTGCCGCCGTCGCGGGCGAGGATGTCGGTCTTGTTGTCGCCGTTGATGTCCACGAAGGACACGTACTCGAACGCGGCCCAGCCCGTCCCGACCTCCTTGGAGGCGGTGAACGTGCCGTCACCGCGGTTGGCCCAGTAGTAGAGCGTGCCGCTGCGGACCGCGAACAGGTCGGCCCAGCCGTCGGCGTTGGAGTCGTTGATCGCGATCACCGAGAAGCCGCTCCAGCCGGGACCCAGACGCGTCGCCGCGGTGAACCCGCCGCCCGCCTTGCCCTTGTAGATCCACGCGGTGCCGGAGGCGTCCACACCGATCGCGTCGTCGTAGACGTCGCCGTTGATGCTCTTGGCGGCCTTGTTCGCGGTGCCGCAGTTCTGGCTGACGTACGTCTCGGTGCCGGTGGCGTAGTCGAACGGATCGCCGTGGAACGAGGCGGGCCGGATGTAGTCCGGATAGCTCTGGCCGCTGCCCCGGTTGCGGTACTCGAAGTGCAGGTGCGCGGACAGGCCCGAGGTGTTGCCGTCGGTGTTGCCGACCGTGCCGATGACCTGGCCCTGCCGCACGGTGTCGCCGTCGTGCACCGACTTCTTGTCGAGGTGCGCGTACAGCGTCGAGTAACCGCCGCCGTGGTCGATCTCCAGGTAGTTGCCGTAGGCGGAGCTTTCGCCGCCCTCTGTCATCACGGTGCCGGCCGCGGCGGCGAGCACGGGCTCACCGAGGTCCTCGTTGCCCGACGTGCCGGACATGTTCCAGTCGATCTCGTTGTTGCGGTGCGCGCTGCTCGCACCGGAGTTGCCGACCCACGAGGTGCCGCAGATGAACGGCAGCTCGAGTGCGGGAGCGGCGGCCTGGGCGGTGCTCGGTGCGAGCGTCACCGCCATCGCGGCCACGGCGACGCCGACGACCGTTCTGCCGATTCTGGAAGCCATTTCCCCAATTCCGTTTCTTGTCGTCCAAGGAAGTTGAAACGGAATTTATGGAGCAGTTCTACACGGCACCTACAAGGCCTCTACAAGGTTCCTTGCAAGGCATGTGGTGCACGCTCCCGGCGTGGGGAACTCGGCGAGCTTCGAGATTCTTGGTCCGTTGCGGGTGGCGAACTCCGGCCAGCCGCTCAAGCCGGCAGGTCCACGGCAGCGCGCACTGCTCGCGGCGCTGCTCGTGCGCGCCAGGCAGTCCGTCAGCCAGGCCGGCCTCATCGACGCGTTGTGGGGTGAGAACCCGCCCGTGTCCGCCGTCGCGAACGTGCACACCTACGTGAGCCGGTTGCGCCGCGACCTCACCGAGATCGGCCTGCCCGGCAGGCTCACCACGGACAGCGCGGGCTACCGGCTGCACGTCGAGCCCGACGAGCTGGACAGCGAGATCTTCGAGACCACGGCGACGCGGGCCCGCGAGGCACTGGCGGCGGGCGACGCCGGGAAAGCCGTGACGCTCTGGCAGGAGGCGTGGCAGCTCTGGCACGGCACGCTGCTCGAGGACGTCCCCCGCGCGGGCTGGTTCGAGGCCGACGCGGTCCGGCTCGACGAGATGGCCGCCGCCGCGAGGGAGGACTACGCCGACGCACGGCTCGCCGCGGGCCAGTACGGCGCGCTGATCACCGAGCTGGGTGTGCAGGTCCGGCGGTTCCCGCTCCGGGAAGGCCTGTGGTGGCGCCTGATGCGCGCCCAGCACGAGGCCGGGCGGCGGGCCGAGGCGCTCGAGACCTACCGCGCCGTGCGCGAGGTGCTCGTCGACGCGCTCGGCGTCGACCCGTGCGACCAGATCCAGGACCTGCACCAGGAGATCCTGCAAGGCGGGAACAGACAGGAGAGACCCGACTCCGGGGGCCTGAACCTGGTGCGCCCCATGCAGCTGCCGCCCGACGTCGACAACTTCACCGGCCGCGACGCCGAACTGGCCCAGCTGCGCAAAGTCCTCACACACCGCTCCAAGTCCACGCTCGCCGCCATCACCGGCAAGGCGGGCGTCGGCAAGACGTCGCTCGCCGTCCGCGCGGCCCACGAGGCCGGCGACCAGTTCGGCGGCGGCCAGCTCTACGTCCGCCTCGGCGGCACCAGCCCGTCACCTCGTGACCCCGCGACGGTGCTCGCCGAGCTCCTCATCGCGCTCGGAGTCCACCCGCACGCGGTCCCGGAGGACATCGAGGCCCGCGCCGCCCTCTACCGCTCCCAGCTCGCCGCCCGCCAGGTGCTGATCGTCCTGGACGACGCCAGGAGCATGGCGCAGATCCGCCCGCTGCTGCCCGGCTCCGACTCGTCCGCCGTCCTCGTCACGAGCCGCGTGCAGCTCGTCGGCGCGCAGACCGTCAACCTCGACGTGCTCGGCGCCGACGACGCGATCACGCTGCTGGGCGAGATCGCCGGCCAGGACCGGATGACCGCCGAACCGGACGCGGCCGCCGCTGTCGCCCGCTACTGCGGCAACCTCCCGCTGGCCCTGCGCATCGCCGCTTCCCGCCTCGCCCGCCGCGGCCACTGGACGGTCGGCAGGCTCGCCGAACGCCTCGCGGGAGAAGGAACCCGGCTCAACGAGCTGCGCATCGACGACCTGGAAGCCCGCGCCAGCCTCGCGTGGAGCTACGAGGCGCTCGACGACGTGCAGCGCCGCGCGTTCCGGCTGCTCGGCCTGCTCGACGTGCCGGACTTCCCCGGCTGGGTCGTCGCCGCGTTGCTCGACATCGACGTGCTGGACGCCGAGGAGATCGTCGACAGCCTCGCCGACGTGCACCTGCTGGAGGTCTGGCAGGGGCGTTATCGCTTCCACGATCTGCTGCGCGTCTTCGCCCGCGAGCGCGCCAACGAGATCGACGACGACCGGACCACCGCGCTGCACCGGGCTTTCACCGCGTGGCTCGACCTGACCGTCCACGCAGAGGCGGGCCTGCCGTCGCGGTTCCTCAAGGTGCGGCTCGATCCCGAACCCAGCGGGCTCGACGCCGGCCGCCTGCTCCCGGATCCGCTGGTGTGGCTGGAATCCGAACGGGACGCGCTCGTCGGCGTCGTCGAACAGGCGTTGAAGCTCGGCATGACGGCGCTGGCGTGCGACCTGGCCTGCGCGCTGACCACGTTGTTCGACCTGCGCAGCCACTACGACCTGTGGCGCCACACCCACGAGCTGGCCCTCTCCGCCGCCACCGACGAGCGCCACCAGGCGATCCTGCACCAAGGCCTTGGCGCGCTGGCGTTCTACCGCGACCGCTACAGCGAGGCCAGCGAGCACTTCGGGCGAGCACAGGAGATCTTCGCGGGCACCGACGAGCACCGCGGCCACGCCTACGCGCACCTCGGGCTCGGCAGCGTGCACCTGTTCCACGGCAGGCAGGACGAGGCCGCTGTCGAGTTGACCCGGGCGCGCGAGACGTTCAGCGCGTGCCAGGACGAGAGCGGCGAGGCGTTCGCGTTGCAGGCACTCGGGATCGTGCACCGCAACCAGGGCGGTCAGGCCGAGGCCGCGCGGTGCCTCGGCCAGGCGCTCGAGATCTTCAGAAGACTCGGCAGCCGGTACGGGCAGGCCTGCGCGTTGTTCAGCCTCGGCCTGCACCACAAGGCCAGGGGAGACCTCGCCCGGACCGAACGGGCACTGCTCGACGCCGTCGGCCTGTTCCGCGCGGCCTCCTGCCCGCGTGACGAAGCGCTGGCGTTGCACGTGCTCGCCGCGACCTACGCCGAACAGGGCGACGCCGCGAAGGCATCCGAGATGATGTCCCGCTCGCTCACGGTGTTCTCGCCCGAGGACGAGAGCGCCGGCAAGGCCGCCACCCTCTACAGCCTCGGCTGGGTCGCGCACCGCAACCAGCGCGCCGACGAGGCCGCCGCGTGCTTCGAGCAGGCGCTGCGGCTGTTCCGGCGCCTCGACATGCAGCTGCACATCAGCAGAACCCTCAACGCGTTGCGGCAGCTCGGGCTCAGCGTCCCGGACCGGCGAAGCTGACGGTGCTGACGAGCCGGCGCTGCACCAGCAGGAACACCAGCAGGCACGGCAGTCCGGTGACGGTCGCCGCGGACATCAGCTCGGGCAGCGTGAGGTGACCGGCGTCCAGTGTGGACAGACCGACCGTCAACGTGGCGGTCTCGCCGCTGCCGGAGACGACGAGCGGCCACAGGAAGTCGTTCCAGTGCCACAGGAACACGAACACGGCCAGCGTGGCGAGCACCGGGCGGCACAGCGGCAGCACGATACTCCGGTAGATCCGCCAGTCACCGGCGCCGTCGATCCGGGCGGCGTCGAACACCTCGTCCGGCAGCGCGCGGATGAACTGCCGCAGCAACAGCACGGCCTGCGCGTTCGCCAGCGTCGGGATGACCAACCCCCAGTACGTGTCCGCCCAGCCGAGCAGCTGGATGATCACCACGGACGGCATCAGCACCGCGTGGAACGGCACCATCAGCGTCGACAGCAACGACCACAGCAGCGCGTCCCGGCCGGGAAAACGCTTGCGCGCGAACACATAGGCGGCCATCGACGCCGAGATCAGCACCGCCACCACGGACACCGCCGAGTAGATCACCGTGTTGACCGTCCACCGCAGGAAGCTCTCCGTCGACAGCAGCCCCACGATGTTGTCCGAGGTCAACGAGCTGGGCCACGCGTAGGGGAGCGTCGGCGAGAGGCGCGGTGTCAAAGCCACGACCACCATCAGCACGAACGGGCCGACCGCGACCAACGACACGATCGCGAGCAACACCGTCAGCCAGACGCGGTTCCTCATCACGGGTTCCGTTCGAACGCACGCCGCTGAGTCAGCGACACCAGCAGCACGATCGCCCACAGCACCAGCCCGGCCGCCGCGGCCTTGCCGACCTCGAAGTACGTGAAACCGTACTGGTACACCGCGTAGGCGAGCGTGTAGCTGGCCCGCGCCGGCCCGCCGGTCGTCATCACGTAGATGAGGTCGAACACCTGGAACGCGCCGATGGTCTCCACCACGACGACGAAGAACATCGCGGGCCGCAACGACGGCAACAGCATGTGCCGGAACCGCTGCCAAACGCTTGCACCGTCCACTGTGGCCGCTTCCAGGCAGTCGGCGGGGACGTTGCGGATGCCCGCGAGCAGGATGAGCATCGCGTACCCGAAGCCCTTCCACACCCCGACGATCGCCAGCGCGGGCAGCACGGTCGACGGGTCCTGCAGCAACCCGGCGGGCTCGAACAGCCACTTCCAGATCACGCCGCTGAGCACCAGGCTCGTCACGTACGGCGCGAACAACGCGGCCCGGAAGAACCCGCGGCCCCACGGCACCGAGTGCAGCAGCAACGCTGTGCCGAGAGCCACCACGAGGATCAGCGGCACGTAGATCGCCACGTAGGCCGACGTCGTGCGCAGGCTCGCGAGGAAGTACTGGTCCTCGAACAGGTCCGTGTAGTTCTCCGCACCCACGAACTCGAAATCGCCGCCGGGCTGGTAGTCCGTCACGCTCAACCCGGCCGCGCCCAGCATCGGCAGGAACCGGAACGCGCCGAACAGCACCAGCACCGGCAGCAGGAACGCCAGCACCGTCAGCCGGTCGCGCGACCGTCTCATCGCTTCTGCAGCAACGTGTCGACCTCTCCCGCCGCGTCGGCCAGAGCCTGCTCCGGTGTCTTCTGGCCGAGCAGCGCGGCCTGCAGGTGCGGTGCCAGCAGCCCCATCGCCTTGCGCGCCTGCGGATGCGCGTCCCCGGCCCGTGCGCTCGGCAGCGCCTGTGCGAAACCCTTGTCCACCTCGTCGACGACCGGTGGCGACGAGTCCGTCCACGGCGGGAAGAACCCGGCCTGCACGCACAGTTCCTCCACGACCTCGGGCGAGGTCATGTAGGCGAGGAACTTCCGTGCCGCGTCCGGGTTGTTGGCCTTGCGCAGCAACGACAACGCGCCGGGCTGCCCGAACGTCACCTGCTCCCTGCCGCGCAGGGGAGCGCCGACCACCGTGTTCTCGGCGCCGATCGAGTGGACGACGTTGCGGGCGGTCGTGGAGACCATCGCGTGCGCCATCGCGGCCCGGCCGCCAGCCACGGCGTCGTCGGCGAGCCGGGAGCGTCTCGTCGCGGCGTCACGCGGCAGCCCGCCCATCGCCTTGAGGTCGACGAGGAACTTCAGCGCCTCGACCCCTTGCGGTGACGAGAAAGCGCTCTTCGTGCCGTCCTCGTCGAACACCGTCCCGCCTGCCTGCCACAACAGCGGGTAGAAGGTCATGTTGAGCGTTTCCTCGGCGGAGCCCGCGTAGTCGAGGATCGGGATGCCCTTCGCGGCCAGCTTCGGCGCGGCTGCCCTGACCTCGTCCCAGGTGTCCGGCAGCTCCGTGATCCCGGCCTCCGCGAAGAGCTTGCGGTTGTACACCGTCGTCGTGACGGTCTGGTACAGCGGCAGCCCGTACGCCTGGCCCTTCACGGTCAGCGCGTCGACCGCCGAGGATCGGTACGGGCGTTCGCCGCTCAGCACCTCGCTCACCGGCAGCAGCGCCTTCTGCTCCACGTACTGGGGAATCATGTCGGGCTGCAGCAGCACGACGTCCGGCCCGTTGCCCGCCATCAGCGCGGCGCCGAGCTTCTGCTCTCGGCTCTCCCACGGCTGCAACTCTATGCGGAGCTTGACGCCGTGCTCGGCCTCGAACCCCGCCTCGACCCTCTGCCAGTAGGCCCGGCTCTGCGCCTGGTCGGCGATCACCGGGTACATCCACAACGTCACGGCGTCGTCGGATTGCGCGCCACATCCCGTCAGGGACGCGGCCAGAGCAGTCGCGGCGACGAAAATGGCGGGGAGGGCGGCCGATCTCTTCATGCGGCTTGGTCCGTTCTGATGCCGAAGAGGCGCGCGGCGTTGCGCCACATGACGTGGTCGTACTCGTCTTCACTCAGTCCGGCGTCCACCACGACGCCCAGCGCGATCGCCGGGTCGACCAGCGTGCTGTCCGTGCCGAACAGCATCTGCGGAAGCGGCACCCGGTCGAGCGCGTACCGGTAGCGGCCCGCGTCGGTGATCGAGCAGCACGGTTCGAGGTAGAGCCGGTCGGTGCGGGTCGCGGCCTCGACCGCCGTCCGCCACGCGGGTCCGCCCATGTGCCCGGCGATCACCCGCAGGTCCGGGTGCCGCTCCAGCACGTCGACCAGGCCGAGCACCGACTCGTCCCAGGTGTGCACCAGCACCGGCAGCCCGGCCTCGGCGGCGAGCGCCATGGTGTCCTGGATCGCCTTCGACAGCAGGGTCTGGCCGGGATAGGTGGTGTGGATCTTGACGCCGACGAACCGGCCGGTCGGCACGTACTTCTCGAGCTCGCGCGCTCCGGCGGCGAGGTCGTTGGGGTTGATCACCACGTAGCCCAGCAGACGCGGGTGGGCGACGAGGACCTCGGCCATCCACCTGTTGCCGGACACCATGTCGTAGGTGACGGCCTCCGACGCGGAGACGATCTGGCGGTCGATGCCGTAGCGGTCCATCAGCGTGAGGTTGAGCTCGGCGGCACCGACGTCCGTGGCGAAGAACCACGGTCCGGCGTGCGCGTGGACGTCGATGATCACAGTTCTTCTCCCAGCCAGGTCGCGGCCGTTCCGCGGGCGACCTGCTTCCACTCCTGTTTGGTCAGTCCCGCCATGCGCAGACGCAGCGCTGACGGCGTGACGTCGTGCATCGGCGCGCGCGACCCGTACGCGAGGTGGTGTGCGCCGACCTCGCCGGCGATCCGCTCGATCGAGTCCGGGCCGACGAGCATCCGGGTCGAGGCCACGAAGCCGGGCTCGCGACGGGCGGTCACCACGAAGTCCGCGACCCGGTAGGCGTGCACGTCGAGGAAGCACACCCGCGCGCCCCTGTCCGCGAACGGCCGCCAGAACTGGCTGAAGTCGCCGCTCGTGAGCAGCACCAGGTCGTGGCCGACGGCGGTGTCGACGACCGTCGCGAGGCCGGGGGAGCCGGGCTCGACCCACTGCTCGGGCGGGAACAGCCTGACGATCTTCACGCCGGACTCGGCGAGCCTGCTGATCTCGTCCTCGGCGCCCAGGGCGTCGCGGAGGTCGACCGTGCCCACCGGGGCGAACCTGCGCTGGTGCTCAGCCGCTTTGCGCGTCTCGTCGTTGCCGGAGCAGACGTCGAACAACGCGCCGCGCAACGAGCACAGCAGGCCGCGGCGGATCCCGTGGCTCTCCTGCTGCCGGGCGACCGCGTCCAGCGACGCGTCGAGCTGCCGGTTCGGGACCGCGCCGAACAGCACGTCGACGTCGATGCCGATCTCGTGCCGCTCGGCGGGTAGGGGTGGGAGGGTCACCATGACAACGGAGTCTGGTGACCTCCTCTACACGTCCCCTACACGCTGACGGCGATGGCGGTGATCAGCACGTCGCCCTGCACCAGCCAGCGGCCGTGGAACCCGGCGATCGGGGTGTCCGGCAGCAGGATCCGCGAGTGGAACGTGCCGTCGGCGTTCAGCGTGATGTCGGCGTCCTCGAAGCCGAGCCACCGCTGGGTGAGCGGGTACCAGGCCTTGTAGGTCGACTCCTTGGCGCTGAACAGCAGCCGGTCCCAGCAGATCTTCGGGTCGTCGACCTTCAGGCCGGGCATCCGCCGGATCTCCGCCGGGATCGCGATGGCCTCCAGCACGCCGTCCGGCGCCGGTCCGTGCGGCTCGGCGTCGATGCCGATCGTCCGGTAGTCGGTGCTGAGCGCGAGTGCCGCGGCCCGGAAACCGGCGCAGTGGGTGAGGCTGCCGACGACGCCGTCCGGCCACAGCGGCTCGCGCTTCGGGCCCGGCAGGATCGGCGCCGGCGCGACACCGAGGCGTTTCATGGCCTCGCGGGCGCACCACCGTGCCGTGCCGAACTCGAACTTCCGCTTGGGGACGGCGTTGCCCAGCAGCGCCTCCTCCTCGGGGAAGAGGTCGACCGGCTGTTCGTCGTTGTAGCGCTCCACCGCCGCGATGGGTGGGGGAAGAAGCTGTTCCAGCACGTCAGGACTCCCGCAGCACGTCGTGCAGCTTCACCTGGGTGGTGCCGCGTGGCTTCCACTCGCGCGGGTAGCCGAGCGAGACCTCGTCGAACCGCACACCGTCGTAGTGCGTCGTGCGCGGGATGTGCAGGTGGCCGTAGACCATCTCGACCGCGTTGAACCTGCGGTGCCAGTCGGCGGTGAGCGTGGTGCCGCACCAGAGCGCGAACTCGGGGTAGCGCAGCACGAACGTGGGGTCGCGGACGAGGGGGTAGTGGTTGATCAGCACGGTCGGCCCCTCGACCTGGGCCAGCCGCTCCTCGGTTTCCTGGACGCGCGCCTGGCACCAGGCTTCGCGCGACGGGTACGGGTCGGGGTGCAGGAAGTACTCGTCCGTGCACACCACGCCCGCCTCGTGCGCGATGGCGAGGGCCGACTTCACGTCCGTGGCACCGTGCGGCCGGAAGGAGTAGTCGTACCCGAGGAACAGTGGACAGACAGTGACCGGGCCTCTGTCGCCGGGGAAGACCTCGTACGGATCTTCCGGGGTGACCACGTCCAGGCTGCGGCACAGCTCCACGAGCTGCTTGTAGCGCATCTCGCCGCGGGCCTGGTTCTCGTCGTCCCTGGTGGTCCAGAGCTCGTGGTTGCCGGGCGACCAGACGACCTTGCCGAACTTGGGCGTGAGGGTCCTGAGGGTCCACTCGACGTCGGCGAACTTCTCGCCGATGTCCCCGGCGACGATCAGCCAGTCGTCCCGGTCAGGTGAGGCGATCGCCTCCACGACGTGACGGTTGTCCTGGTACGAGACGTGCAGGTCGCTGGTGGCCAGAAGCTTCACGGTTCGACGTTAGCCGTGGCGTCAACGACCGGATCATTACCGCTCGATGGGAGGTGCTCTCCGTGAGCGGTCGGTTCCACTCGGTCGTGGTTCGCACACCCGACCGGTTATCCGTTCGTCGCAGACAGTGGTCCACTCGTCTCAACAGGGGAGGCCGTGTATCGCCGTCGCACGTCCGCTCATCGCCTTTTACGGTCTACCTACTTACCTGTTTTCTGGCCGCCTTCTTACTGTGAGCGCTGTCACCTG